>NZ_JBHXSC010000009.1:64856-155342 GCF_042716505.1 Streptomyces sp. NPDC058674 | reverse complement strand
AGGGTCGCGCCCTGGATCGGGAACGGCACCGACATCCCCAGCGCGGTCAGCGCGGCGAGCAGCTCGGCGGGCATGTCCAGATCGGCGAACGCCTCGACCGCGGGCAGCGCGGGAGTGATCGTCTTCGGCAGGGCGAACTCGCCCTGCACGGCCGAGGAACGGCGGCCGCCGTATCCGGACCCGCCGGAGCGGCCGGAGCCGCCGCCGTATCCGGAGCCGCCCGAGCGGCTCGGCGCCGACGAGCCGAAGCGGCTGCCGCGGCCGGAGCCGCCGGAGCCGTACGAGCTGCCGGAGCTGTACGAGCTGCCGGAGCCGCCGGAGCTGTACGAGCCGCCTGCGGAGCTCGAAGAGCTGCCGCCGCGGCCTCGGGAAGAGCGGTCGTTCGTGCGCATGCGGTTCATGCTGAACCTTCCTCGATGCGGCGCGTATCGAGGAATTCCCGAAGGGGGATTCGCGAGAACGTGCCGGGGACAAGACGGGGCAGAGCCGTGCCGTGGTGCAAGGGCCGGTCTGCGGGGAGTGCGTGCCGCGCTGCGCACCGGTACGCCGGGGAGCCGGCGGGCGGTGTGGCGGGCAGGGATGGCGAGGCGGTGCACGGTGGAACGTGCTGCCGCCCGGCCGGACGATGGTGCGGGCCGGCTGCCGTGGGCGCCGTCACCCGCCGCCCGTGCGGGCCGGTCGCGGCCGACGGGGCACGGGAGGGGGAAATGCAACGAGCTGGGGCCCGCACCCCAAGGTGCGGGCCCCAGCTGCGTGTACGCGTCAGCGTCAGGCGGGAACGATGTTCTCGGCCTGCGGGCCCTTCTGGCCCTGCGTGACGTCGAAGGTAACCTTCTGGCCTTCCTGAAGCTCACGGAAGCCGGAGGAGGCGATGTTCGAGTAGTGGGCGAAGACGTCAGCGCCGCCGCCCTCCTGCTCGATGAAGCCGAAGCCCTTTTCCGCGTTGAACCACTTCACGGTGCCAGATGCCATATGAATTCTCCTTTGGGGCAATGCACCGGAATCGCACTGTGCGATTGCCGGAGTCGCCGCGATGATTGCCCCGACCGGAATGCACCGGCAAATAAAAAGTGCGCCCGCCGGAAAAATCCGGTGAGAGCACTTGTAAGTTTTTGGGAACCACAACTGCAACTGGGATCACAGTAGCACAGGGGGGTCGGGAGGGCGCAGGAGATTTCCCGCCGCGGCCGGTCGTGTCGGGAATGCCGGAGGAGGCCGTTCGAAATTCTGTATCTGCAAGAACAGATATCCGTGCCTCGAAGTCATATGAACGGCCCTGGCGGCTACGAGCCCCCGCGGCTCCGGCCCATCCGCTCGTTCAGCCGGAGCGCCTCCTCCAGCTGGTCCTCCAGCACGATGATCCGGCAGGCGGACTCCACCGGCGTACCGCTGTCGACGAGCTCCCTGGCCCGGGCCGCGATGCGCAACTGGTAGCGGGAGTAACGGCGGTGGCCGCCGGAGGAGCGGAGCGGGGTGATGAGCCGCGCCTCGCCCACGGCGCGGAGGAAGGCAGGGGTGGTGCCCAGCATCTCCGCCGCCCGGCCCATCGTGTACGCGGGGTAGTCGTCGTCGTCGAGACTGTCGGTGAGCGGGGACTTCTCAGGGGTCACCCGAGAGACGCTAACGCCGATGCGCAGGCATGTCTACTCTGGCCATGACAGCTTTTCTTCCCGGCGGGCCGCCGGACTTCTCGCCCGGTCGGATTCTTTTTCCCTGATGCGGCCCCGGATTCCGGTTGAGGCCCGCGGTACGGGGAATCCGCCGGCCCGCGGACCGGATCAGGGGGACGTGAGGAGCTCCACGATCCGGTCGGCACTCCAGCGGCCGGCCGCCCCGGGGCACTGCGCGAGGTAGTCCGCGACCGAGCGCTCGTCCCACGGGCCGGTCTCCAGCATTCCCGCGGCCAGGTACTTCACGTAGGCGGCTGACGGTGCGGCCCATTCCACGTCGTCCATGGCCCAGGGCGCCGTGAAGGTCAGCACCGGGACGCCCTCCAGTACGCCGGGGCAGATCAGCGTCTCGTACCGGCCGGGGCCCAGCTCCGCGCGCCCGGAGCGCAGTACGGCGCTCAGGTCGAGGTCGGTGCCCGGCTCCCGGTACATCTCCTGGGCGGCGATGTCGGAGAACTGCTGCGCCGTGACCAGATGGGCGCGGGCCCTGGTGCGGCCCGGCGCGGCCGGGTCGTAGAAGCCCCTGCCCCCCGTCCACATGACGGACTCCGTCGCGAAGTAGAGCCGTCCGTCCAGCTCGACCGGTACCGACCGCTCGGGCGCGCGGTGGTCACGGCACCCGGGATGGCTCAGGGAGGCTCCGGGAGGGGTGCCGCCCGCGATGTAGAAGGCGAGGCGGTCCATGTGCATGTTCGACCCGTACGACGTGTACCAGACCAGCTCAGGCGCCGTCTCCTCGATCCGGGCCGGCTCCACCGTGTGTACGACGATCATCGGGCTCCTCGGGCCGCCTCTGCGGGAAGCGTAGGGGCGATCCGCGGGCCGGGGCGGCCCGGGCGCGCCTATCGGGCCGCGGCGGTGGGGAGCGAGAGTCCGGCGTAGATCTGGTTGAGGGCGGTGGGCAGCAGCGCCTGGGCCGTGGTCCGGCCGTCGGGCGACCGGGTGAGGTTCGTCCAGATCACGAGCGTGACGTCGTTGTCAGGGTCGTGGCCGATGAAGGAGTTGAAGCCGGGCAGTTCACCGCCGTGGTAGTACATCGAGGCGTTCGGCCCGAAGCGCTGGTAGGCGATGCCGTACCCGTACTTCTGCCCGTCGGGCGCGGCCGGGTCCTCGGCCCGCGGGCTGCGGAGCCACTGCCGCTGGGCCGCGGGGTCCAGGACCTCGCCCCGCACCAGGGACCGGATCCACGCGGCCATGTCGTCGGCGGTGGAGACGACGCCTCCGGCGGCGGTGGCGTAGGAGGAGTTCTGGTGGGTGTAGTCCAGCGGCTTGAGCTGCCCCGAACGTGCCGCCGCTCGCATGTCGGCCGGGTAGGGCTGGTCCACCAGGGCGTAGGCCGAGCCGCCGTACATGTAGCCGTGCGCGTAGGGGGAGGGGAGGGAGACGTCGTCGGCGGCGGGCAGCGAGGTGCCCTTCAGCCCGAGCGGGGCGTACAGCCGGTCGTGGAGCTGCCGGGCCAGGGGCCTGCCGCCCGCCTTCTCGGCGACCAGGCCGAGCAGTGCGAAGTTGGTGTTGCTGTACTCGTAGGACGTGCCGGGCGCGAAGCCGGGCGGGTGCCGGAAGGCGATGTCCAGCATCTCCCGCGGAGTCCGGGCCTTCGCGGGCTCGGCGTCCATGCTCGCGGCGAGTTCGGGTGAGTCGGTGTAGTTGTAGAGCCCGCTGCGCATCGTCAGCAGCTGGGTGAGGGTGATGCGGTCGCCGTTCGGCACTCCGGCGACGTAGTCGGACACCGGATCGTCCAGTCGCAGCCGGCCGTCCTGGGCGAGGAGCGCGATCAGCGCCGCGGTCATGGTCTTGGTGTTGGAGGCGATCCGGATGTGGTCGCCGGTGGTGGGCGTGGTGTTCGTGCCCGACTCGGTCGTGCCGACGGCCGTCCGGAAGGTCCCCTGGGGGGTGCGGATCAGGACAACCGCTCCGGGAACCATGAGCTCCTTCACCACCCGCTCGACGGCGGACCGCAGCGCGTCCGGGTCGATGGGCCTCAGCGCGGCCGGCGTGGGCCGGGAGGTCGTCGCCGTCGCCGTGGTCGTGGCCGTCCTCGCGCCCCCCGGACCTGCGCCGGAGGGGTCCCCGGTGTGGGGCGGCAGCGCCCACCCCGCGACGAGCAGTGCGGCGCACGGCACGAGCAGGAGGGCGCGGCGGGCGGTCCGCTGAGCTCCGGAGGCGGCTCGGGAATGGCTCATGCCGACATCACTGCCCTCGTACTCGGCGGTCCGGGGCCACGGGACACATCACCCGATTTTACCAACGGGCCCGGTCAGGCGCCCGGTGATCAGTCCGGATCAGTCCGGATCGGTCCGGGTCCTCACGATGGCGTGAGTCCGGCCCGGCCCGGACTCACGCGGGCGGTGTGCCGCCCAACCGGAGTGATCCGGGCCACACGCTGTCACAGGGGGCGGCCCCGCGGTGTCTTGTGCCCGAAGCCCCGTGGAGCGAAGGAGACACCGTGACTGGGAACACCGCAGTGGTCGTGATCGGCGGCGGATACGCCGGCGTGCTGGCCGCCAACCGCCTGACGCAGCGCGCCGACGTGACCGTGACGCTGATCAACCCGCGCCCGGACTTCGTCCACCGCATCCGCCTGCACCAGCTGGTCGGCGGGACCGACAGCGCGGTCGTCGCGTACCGGGAGGTCCTGGGCGAGCGGGTCCGGCTGGTGGTCGACACCGTGGCCCGGATCGACGCGGCCGGGCGCAGCGTGGACCTGGCGGCCGGCGGCACGGTCGGCTACGACTACCTGATCTACGCCGTGGGCAGCGGCAGCGCGAAGCCGCGCGTGCCCGGCGCTGCCGAATTCGCCTACCCGCTAGCCGACATGGAGGAGGCGGAGCGGCTGCGGGCGGTCCTCGCCGCCGCACCCGCCACGGCGCCGGTGACGGTCGTCGGAGCCGGTCCGACCGGCATCGAGACCGCAGCCGAACTGGCCGAGGCCGGGCGCGCCGTGACCCTGGTCTGCGGAGGGGTGCTCGGGCCGTACCTCCACCCGCGGGGCCGGCGCTCGGTCACCGCGCGGATGACCGGGCTCGGCGTGACCGTGGTCGACGGCCCCGGTTCGACGGTGACGGCGGTGACCCGCGACGCCGTACGGCTCGCTGACGGCCGGGAGCTGCCGAGCGAAGTGACCGTCTGGACCGCCGGGTTCGACGTGCCGGACCTGGCCGTGCGCAGCGGTCTCAGCACCGACGCCCGGGGCCGCCTGCTCACGGACGAGACGTTGACCAGCGTGGACGACGTGCGCGTCGTCGCGGCCGGGGATGCGGCGGCGCCGTCGGACCTGCCGCTGCGGATGAGCTGCCAGGCCGCGATGCCCATGGGCGCACGGGCCGCCGACACGGTGCTCAGCCGTATCGCGGGCGAGCAGCCGGAGACCCTCAACCAGTCGTTCGCCGCCCAGTGCATCAGCCTGGGCCGACGCTCCGGCATCTTCCAGTTCGCCAACCGGGCGGACGTGGCCGTGTGGTTCAACATCGACGGTCGTACGGGCGCCAGGATCAAGGAGTTGGTCTGCAAGGTTGTCGTCAAGCACCTGGCGGACGAGGCGCACCGGCCCGGCGGGTACCGTCTGCACCGCGCCTCGGGAGGCGCGACGCGCCGGCGGCTGCTGCTGGAGGCCGGGCGGGCCGGGGCGCCGGCGAGCGCCGGAGGGGTCGCGGCGCACAAGGCGTGACCGAGGATGCACGGGGAGGGCCCCGGGACACCGGGGCCCCTGCGAGGGAGGAGGACCGAGACATGACCGACCACGCCACGGACCACGGCACCGACGGCGGAGCGGGCCGGACCGCGGCCGACGGCAGGGACGGCTCCCCGGCCGGCGGCAGGGGCGGCGCCACCGACCCGGCGACCGAGGCCTTCGTCGCCCACCGCAACCTGCTCTTCACCGTCGCGTACGAGATGCTCGGATCGGCGGCCGACGCCGAGGACGTCCTCCAGGAGACCTGGCTGCGGTGGGCCAAGGTCGATGTGGAGCAGGTAAGCGAACAGCGCGCCTACCTGGTCCGGATCACGACCCGTCAGGCCCTCAACCGGCTGCGCACCATGTCGCGCCGCAAGGAGTCGTACGTCGGGCCGTGGCTGCCCGAGCCGCTGCTCACCGCGCCGGACGTGGCCCAGGACGTCGAACTCGCCGAGAGCGTGTCGATGGCGGTCATGCTGGTCCTCGAAACGCTGTCGCCCACCGAACGCGCCGTCTTCGTGCTGCGCGAGGTCTTCGACGTCGGATACGACGAGATCGCGGCCGCCGTCGACAAGACCCCCGCGGCCGTACGCCAGATCGCGCACCGCGCCCGGCGCCACGTCGACGCCCGCCGCCCCCGCGAGGTGGTCTCCGCGAGCGAGACCCGGGCGGCCCTGGAGTCGTTCCGCCGTGCGCTCGACAGCGGGGACCTCCAAGGCCTCCTCGACGTGCTCGCGCCCGAGGTCGTCCTGCTCAGCGACGGCGGCGGCATCAAGCAGGCCGCGGTGCGGCCGATCAACGGCGCCGACAAGGTGGCCCGCTTCATGATCGGAGGGCTCGGCAAGAACCAACTCCCCCTCGACGTGGGCGTCTGCGCCGTCAACGGCCGGCCGGCGCTCGTCGTGCACCTGGACGGGGAGCTCGACGGCGTCATGGCGATCCGCGTGGAGGACTCCCGCATCGTCGGCCTCTACTACGTCCGCAACCCGGAGAAGCTCTCGCGGGTCGAAGCCGAGACCCCGCTCACCCTGCGGTGAGGCCGCGCCGCCCGGCGCGGGCCGCCGGGCTCGGGCCGCCGGGCGCGGGCGGCAGGGGGTCGGGCGGCAGGGGGTCGGGCGGCGGGGGGTCAGGCGCGGCGCGCCGCCCACACGGCGCGTTCGGTACGGACCGCGAGGTCGCCGCGGCGCAGGATGCCCTGGGGGCCGTCGGCGTCGAGCAGCCGGTCGAGGGCGCCGGCGTCCTCGGCGGTGAGGGTGTGGGCGGCGCTGTCGCGCAGGCGCTCCAGGCCGCGGAGCGCGTAGGGGCCGACGGCCCCGCTGCGGGAGCCGTCGACGTCCACGGTGATGGTGCGCTCGCCCTCGACGGTGAACCCGGCGGCGGCCAGCGCGGTGCCCCAGTCGGCGCCGCGGTGCGGCGCGTGTTCGGCGTGGTGGTGCGCGAGGGCGGCGTGGCAGCGCTCCTCCAGCCCGGGCCGCTCCTCCGGCGCGCTGTCGGGCAGGAAGCGGGGAAAGCCGGCCAGCTCGACGACGGCGAACAGGCCGCCGGGCACGAGCAGGTCGTGGACCTTGCGCAGGGTGCGGGCGGGGTCGGCCATGTGGTGCAGCGAGGCCGACGCCCACACCAGCTCGGGGCGGCCCAGGTCGGGCCAGTCGGCGTCGAGATCGGCCGCCACCGTGCGCACCCGGTCGGCGAGGCCGAGGGA
This sequence comes from Streptomyces sp. NPDC058674, assembly GCF_042716505.1. Lineage (NCBI taxonomy): Bacteria > Bacillati > Actinomycetota > Actinomycetes > Kitasatosporales > Streptomycetaceae > Streptomyces > Streptomyces sp. NPDC058674. The sequence continues at coordinate 148,297 of NZ_JBHXSC010000009.1, read as the reverse complement.
CCGGGCCTTGTCCCGGAGGCGGTGCAGGTGGTCGGCCGACGTGTCGACGGCAGTCACCGCCGCTCCGGGGAAGCGGGTGAGCAGGGCGAAGGTGCCGGCTCCGGTCCCGCACCCCAGGTCCACGATGTGCCGGGGCTCCGTCCGCACGGGCAGCCATGCGGTGACGGACGCGGTGTGCTCGGCGAGCACGTCCGCGTCCAGGTCGAGGATCTCGGCCTGGTTCCCGGAGTCGGGGGCGGACCGGTGGGCGGGGTGGGCACCGTCGTGTGCCGGGTGCGGGGAGGTGTGGGTCATGACGGCCACGCTAGGAGGACCGCGCCGTCGCGGCGCCATGGTTCCCCCGGTGCGCAAGACGATGGCCGGATGCGCTGCCGGACGCGCAAGAGCCCCGCCGGGCGCCCGCCGGCTCAGGCTCCGGGGTCGTCGCCGCCCTGGTGGCCGCGGCGGGCGTCGCGGTCGAAGACGCCCAGGATCTCGCAGGGCCCGCCCTCGGCGCCGATGGCGTGCGGCAGCATCGTGGGGAACTCCACCGCCTGGTTGGTCTCGACGCGCAGGCGCCGCTTCCCCAGCAGGAGCACCGCGGTGCCGGACAGGACGACGAGCCACTCGCGGCCCGGATGGGCCCGCATGCGCGCGGGGTTGTCCGGGGGCGGGTCGGTCATCCGCCGGCGCACGACGGTCATGCCCGGTTCGGCCTTCATGGGCCAGCGCATCTGCCCGTGGGCGGCGTCGATCACCGGGTTGGTGACGATGTCGTCGGCGGCGGTCTCCACGAGCTGGTCCAGGGAGGTGTCCAGGGCCCGGGCGAGGGTGACGAGCTGGTCCAGGGCCAGCCGGCGGCGGCCGGTCTCGATGCGGCTGAGCGTCGACTGGCTGAGGTGGGCTCGGGCGGCCAGCTCCGCCAGGGACCAGCCCTGTGCCACGCGCAGGGCCCGGAGCCGTTGCCGTACCAGGCCGTCCAGCTCACCGCCGTCTTGCGTCATGGGCACCATCGTATGCCTCGGCGGCACGGAGTCGCCGGGGGAACGCATGGAGGGGCCCTGGTGCCTATGGCACCAGGGCCCCGAAGGAACTACTACACCATCTGTCGGCCCTGATACTGCGCCGACCTCGTGTTTCCGCCGACCCGACCGAACTGCTGCCGGATGTGCGGGGATCGCGGTTGCTTGACCGGAGACCACCTCACTATCGATGTCCTGCGGTACCCGGACTCAGACTTCGGCCCGGGCGATCCCGATGGCGCTGCGCTCCTCCGTTCTTCCCTCATGGGTCGACTACTGGTCGACCGGTTGCTCGTACTGCTGGTACTGGTACAGCTGGTCATGCCGTTGCTGCTGATACTGCTCGTACTGCTGGTGTTGCTGCACTGCGTACTGCTCCGCGGCCTGTGACAGCGCCACGCTCCGGCAGCCAGCCCCGTCGCCCATCCTGCGTCTGCTCTGGCTTAGAACCCCACTGCCGAACTTCCCGGTGCGCGCGCCCGCAGTCGACGCCTTCACCGAGGTGCTGCTCACTGACTTCACTGCTGGGTCCTGCTCGTGGCGGCCCCTGATCACTGCGGGCCACCCGGTCCGGTCGTCAGCCCCGTCGCCGTCCTGCAACAACCCTGGCTTCGAAACTCCACCACCGCACCGTCCTGCGTACTGCAACTGCTTTGTACTGCGGATACTGCTGCCCGGCAGTTCGTCTCTGCCGGGCCCTTCGGTCTCTCTGGGCTACGAGAGAAACCATAACCACGTCACCGCGCAATGTCTACTCCGGCCGGGATAGATTTTCGTGTCCCCTGGTCAGAGCTAGCCCGCGGTGGCCCCAGGATGCGGAGAGCGGCCCGGACCGGGCCGGGGGCACCGAGGTCGCGCGGGAGCGCGCGGATTCCGTCCGGGCCGCAGGTCCCGCCTCCCCGCCGCCGGCTGACCGGGCGCCTCGCCGCCACAGGCGCCCCAGGGACCGGTAGAAGCGGTCCGGGAGGAACACGGCGTCCGCGACGATCATGACGCCGGAGAAGAGCGGGAGTCCCAGGACGAGCGCGATCCCCAGGTGCAGTCCCAACAGCATCGTCAGGACGGGGTATTTGAGCCTGCCGAACAGGACGAACGGGAAGGCGACCTGGAGCAGCACCGTCAGGTATCCGGCGACGGCCATTGCGACCGCGTGCTCGTCGAGCAGGACGGACAGCGCGGGCCACGGCCGGAACAGTTCGAGGTTCAGCACGTAGTGGAGGGCGGTCCCGTTGCCCCAGGAGCCGCCCTGCACCTTGTACAGGCCCGCGGACCCGTAGAGGAAGCAGACCTGGGCGGCGATGACGAACATGCCGCAGTTGTGCAGCACGGTGACCAGGGGCCGGCGGACATCGTGGAACCGGCGCCCGGGCCCCGTCTCGCGCCCCGGCCCGCGCCCGGACCGGAGCCGGAGCCGGTGCCCGATACGGCGCCCCGGCCGGGTGCCGTCCGCCGCCGGACCGCCCTCCCGGCGCGCGTCCAGCGACCAGCGGCGCCCGCACGCGGTGAGGACGAGGTACACGGACATGAGGAGGATGAGGTTGTCGCCCCCGTCCGTCATGAAGATCGCCCGGGCGTGGAACGACGCCACGACCACCGCGAACAGCACGGAGACGGCCCTGGTCCGCCAGCCCAGCGTGAACAGCACGGACGTGACCAGGGCGGCCGCGTAGCAGACCTCGAAGTACGCGCGGCTGTCGGACAGCAGGAGGATGCTGGCCCACCCGGTCTCGTCGAAGAGCTGCTCCGCCAGCGCGGGCGTCCAGGGCGAGCCGGGACCCCAGATCTCGTCGCGGTGCGGGAACTCGCGCAGGAGGAAGACGAAGTACAGCAGCCCGTACCCGATGCGCAGGACCGCCGCGGCGTACAGGGAGACCGGCCGCTCGGTCAGCAGGGCGAGGAGCGTGCCCGCGCGGTCGAGAAGGCGCTGCCCGGCGGGGCGGGTGGGGGCGGCGGCCGGTGCCGGCTCAGTCGGTTCCATGGGGGGCCACCTTCCACCAGGGCAGGTAACGGGTTTCGAGGGGCGTGACACCGGCCGCGGCCGGGCTGACGCCGCCTGCCGTGTGCGGGGGTGCGACGGGGAGCGTGACCACGCGCAGCTGGATGGATTCGAAGGAGCCGCCCCGGTGGGCGGCGACGCGGTCCGCCGCGATGTTGCGCAGGTACGTCCGCATCATCACGGCCCGCTCCGTACGCGGCTCGTCGTCACCGCCGAACGCTTCGAGGTAGGAACTCCAGGCCCGGCGCAGCGTGTTCTGCGCCGTGTGGCTCGGGAAGGGGTTGTGCTCGACGGCGGAGCTGTCCAGGGCGCTCAGGTCGAACCAGCCGCTCACCTCCACGGCGCCGTCGGGCGCCGTCCGTGCGGTCCTCGCGGAGATGTGCCGGTTGACCGACTCCGGGTCCGGGGCGAACAGCCGCCAGTTCTGCTCGAACAGGGGGAAGACCCACGCATTGATCGGTCGGCTGTACAGCTGCGAGACGGCGTTCGGCGGCGCTACGTGCAGGAACACCAGGAGGACATGGATCAGCGCCGCTGCCAGGCACAGGACGACGGCGGCCGCGGTTCCGGCCTTCAGCGGACCGGTCGGGCCGGCCGGGCCGGCGGACCCGGGCGGCCCGGTGGATCCGGGCGGGCGGGTCTCATCCCCGTACGCGTGCGGGCCGCCGCCCCGGTCCTCGGCGGCCGCTCCGGCGTCGGTGCGTTCCGGTTCCGTCACGCCCGCTGACTGGACACCACCCACCACGGCCCCACCCGGCCTTCCTGTCTCGACTGCTCATGGCTTCGTTTCCCGTTCCTTCCGGCTTCCGCGCGACGTCCGTCGCGCTCGCGCGGAGCGGGCCGGCTGCCCCGGCAGCCGGCCCGCGGTGAGACCTACGCGCGCCGGTCGTGGCCGCCAGGTCCGCCGTGCTCGTCGTGCCCGCCAGGTCCGCCGTGCTCGTCGTGCCCGTCCGGTCCGCCGTGCTCGCCGTGTTCGCCGTGCCCGTCCGGTCCGCCGTGCTCGCCGTGACCGTGCTCGCCGTCGTCACCGCGACCGTGTTCACCGTGCTCGCCGTGACCGGGCTTGCCGGGCTTGCCGTGCGTCTCGTGACCGGGGAAGCCCGGGAAGTCATGGCCGGGCTTTCCGGGCGGCTTGGGGATGCCGCCTCCGGACACGCCGCCGAGCGTTCCGCCCGTGATCGGGCCCGCGGTGCCGCCCGTGGTGCCGCTCGTGGTGGTACCCGCGACGACGCCGCCCGTCCCTCCGCCCAGCACGCCGCCGAGCAGGCCGCCGCCGGTCGTCGCTCCGCCGAGCACGCCGCCCAGAAGGCCTCCGGAGGTGGTGCCGCCGGTCACCAGGCCGCCGGTCGCCGTGCCACCGGTCACCGGGCCGCCCGTGGTGCCGCCGGTCACCGGGCCGCCGGTGGTGCCGCCGGTCACCGGGCCGCCCGTGGTGCCTGCGATCACACCGCCCGTGACCACGCCGCCGGTGGTGCCTCCGGTGGTGCCTCCGGCACACGTCCCGCGGTTGATCGTGTTGGTGTCCATGGTCACCGCGCCGTTACGCGCCAGCGCCCGGCCGTTGATGTCCGCGCCCGTGGTCAGCGTGATCGAGGTCAGGGCCATGATGGTGCCCACGAAGTTGGTCTCGGTGCCGAGGGTGGCCGAACTCCCGATCTGCCAGAAGACGTTGCAGGGCGAGGCGCCGTTGATGAGGGACACGTTGCTGGAGCTCGCCGTCGTCAGGCCCGAGGCGACCTGGAACACCCATACGGCGTTGGGGTTGCCCTGGGCGTCCAGCGTGAGCGTCCCGGTGAGTCCGAGCGTGGAAGGCGCGGTGTACACACCCGGGACCAGCGTCAGGCCCCCGGCGTCCGCGGGCAGAAGCGCGTCCGTGGCCTGGCCGGCAGCGTTGTTGTAGGCGGTGACCAGGTCGCTCTTGGCGTCCAGGCCCACTTGGTCGACCGGCCCGGAATGCTGGGCACCGAACACGACGCCGGGCGGGAACCCGCTGATGGCCGTCCCCGGGCTCACTCCGAGGTCACCGGTGATCACCGAGGGGCCGGTGTTGGTGATCTCCGAGCCGGCCAGCACGGCGAAGCTGGTGGCCGTTCCCAGCGGTACGGGTGTGGCGATCGCGTTCGCCGGGGTCGGGGTCACCCCGACCACGGCGGAGGCGATCACCGTCGCGAGGGCCGTCGCGATCCAGACGGGCGTGGTGCGCCGTAGCGCCGCGCCAGAGATTTTCAGCGTCATCGAGGGGCCAACTCCTGTAAGTGGATGGTGGCGTAATTGACGGTCCCGGTCACATGCGACCGTCTCTCTGTCGCTGGCATATTACGCAGAAATCTGCACCGTCCCGGGGATTCATCCGGGCGGTTTTCCGCGCAATTCATCATTCGGTTCGGCGGAAAATAATAAGAAGAATGGGATGCCTCCGATGGGCCGTGTGGGGGAAATGGCCATTCTTGTGTCGCTGCGGCCCGCGCTACGAGAATCCGTGGTGCCACGGGGGGAGAGCCGGCCGCCGGCATGCGCCGACACGGCGTGACGGCGGGCCGAACCACCCCTGTGACATGGCATTCTGCTCGCCAGTGCAGGCTTCTCGAAGCGAAGGAACACAGCTCGTGGGCGTCGACATCAATCCCACCGTCAGCAGGCGCCGACTGGGATCGGAACTGCGTCGGCTCCGGCAGGTCTGCGGTATGACGACCCGGCAAGTGGCGGAACAGCTGCTGATTTCCCAGCCGAAGATCAGCCTTTTGGAAAACGGCCGCCGCCCCGTCAAGTCGCGCGACGTCCGCGATTTCTGCCGGCTGTACGGAGTCCAGGACCAGGGGCTCGTCGACGACCTGATGCGACTGTCCCGGGAATCGGGCCGGCAGAGCTGGTGGAACGTCTACGGTGATGTCCCGTACGGCGCCTACATCGGCCTGGAGTCCGAGGCCGCGGCGATCCGGACCTTCGAGCCCCTGGTGATTCCGGGCCTCCTGCAGACCCCCGCCTATGCCCGGGCGGTCATCGCAGGAACGATCCCTCATGCCACCGCCGCCCAAGCCGCCGCGCGCCTGGAGGTACGGCTGCGGCGCCAGCACCGGCTGGGCGATCCCGACGACCCGCTGCGCCTGTGGGCCGTACTGGACGAGTCGGCTCTGCGGCGTGTCGTGGGCAGTCCCGAGGTCATGCGCGAGCAGCTCGAACACCTGAACCACCTCGGTGGGCAGCCGCAGATCACCGTGCAGGTCCTGCCGCACGACGTGGGGGCCCACCCCGGCGTCTCAGGACAGTTCTCCCTGCTCGAATTCGCGGGCACCACCGATGCGAGCGTGGTGTACCTGGAGGGGTTCACCAGCGACCTCTACATGGAGAAACGATCCGACGTGCGGCTCTACCGGGACATGTACGCGCACGTGCAGGCCCGGGCGCTGAGCCCGGACGACACGCGGCAGTTCATCACCGACGCCGTCAAGGCGTACCTCGACATGGACCCCCGACCGGCCCCCCGTCCCTCACCGCGATCTGTCCGTCCTCGATCCACGCACGAAGCTTCTCCGGATTGCGGACCGCCCAGATACGGACGATCCGGCCGTCGGTGATGTCGAACGCGGCCACCGTCACGGGGACGCCGGCGCGCCGGGCGACCAGGCCGGGCCGACCGTTGACCGTGTGCTCCAGGAGCTCCAGCCCAGGGGCTTTGTCCGCGATGTGGATCAGGTACTGCGCGATGCTCTTACCGCCTTCGACCGGGCGCAGGACGGTGCCGACCAAACCGCCGCCATCGGCGGTCATCGTGGCGTCAGGGTCGAGGAGACCGACCAGGGCCTCGATGTTCCTCGACTCCCACGCCTCCTTGAAGTGCCGCACCAGACCGGCCTGCCCGGCTGCCGGCGCCGTCGGAATCCGCGCGGCACGAATGCGCCGACGGCCCGAGGACGCCAGTTGCCGGCAGGCCGCGGGGGTCCGGCCGACGATGTCCGCGATCTCTGCGAAGGGGTATCGGAAGACGTCGTGCAGGACGAACGCGACGCGTTCGGCCGGCGTCATCGCCTCCAGGACGACGAGGAAGGCCATGTTCACCGACTCGTCCAGGGTGATCCGGTCGGCGGGGTCGCCCGGCTCGGCCCGGCCGTCGCCCGCCCGCCCGCTGATCCACTCCGCCCGGTCCGGCAGCGGCTCGGGTATCCACGTGCCGACGTAGCGCTCGCGCCGGGCCCGCGCCGAGCCGAGCACATCCAGGCAGACCCGGCCGGCCACGGTCGTCAGCCAGGCGCCGGGCGACGCGATGGCCTCCTGCTGCTGCCGCGACATCGCGTACCAGCGGGTGTACGTCTCCTGCACGGCGTCCTCGGCCTCGGCCAGCGAACCGAGCAGCCGGTAGGCGAGATTGATCAGCCGGCGCCGCTCGCCGACGATCGCGCTCAGGTCCGGCTCGGATGGGGTGCTCATGGTCGCGACCGCTCCCTGGTTCTGCTCGTCCGATTCGGCTCTCGCCCCTCCGACGAAACACCGCGCCGGCCTGTGAGGCCGGCGCCGCACCTCACATGTCGCGGGCCTGCGTCGTCGGACTGGTGAGACACCGCCGATCGGCCGCCGCGAGGCAGAAGAGGGGACCACATCATGGCCGTACAGACGACGACGGCACCCGGCAGGTTCACGTTTCTGCACGTTTCGATCGCCTTGCAGACCTCGGCTCTCCTCTTCCAGGCGGTCACCGCCGGAATGCTGCTCTCCTCCTCCCTCGGCGCGGCCCTGCACGACATCGGATCGCGCGTGATGTACGGCGCGTCGATGCTGTACGTACTCGCCGCGATCCTGGCGTGGCGGCCGGGCGGCGGATCGCCCCGCCCCATCCTGTACGCGTCCGGCTTCCTCACCCTCGCCTCGGTACAGGTGGTCCTCGGCATCGCGCACCTGCCGTCGCTGCACGTTCCCCTGGGCATCCTGATGTTCGGGTTGAGCGTGCTGGCACTGTGCCGGGTCCTGGCCGGCGCCCGCGGCGTCAACGCACTGCGGCATGGCCGGTGACGCCCGCCGGGCATCGAGGCATCGAGGCGCCGAGCCGCAGCTCATGCGCACGCTCCGCCATGGCGGGGCCGCAGGCCGTCGTGCCTGCGGCCCCGCTCGGGCGTAGGGGTCAGGACGGGTCGCCGTACTGGAGGCCGCGTCCGTTGGTGCCGACGTAGACGCGGCCGTAGGTGTCGGGGTCGCCGGTGATGACGCCGACGCCGCCGATGGCGCCCCACTGGTGGGCGTCGTCGTTGACGCGGAGCCAGGTGGCGCCCTTGTCGGTGGAGCGGAAGACGCCGGTGACGTCCTTGACGGTACCGATCAGGTACAGGGTCTGGTAGGAGCCGCCCGGCGCGGCCTTGCCGAAGCCGAGGGCGGAGGCGGACTTCACCGTGGTGAGCGTGGTGAAGGTGTGGCCGCCGTCGGTGGAGTGCAGCAGCCCCTTGGCGCCGTCGGCGATCCACAGGTCTCCGGCGACGCCGGGGACGGCCGTGAGCCGGCCGGCGGGCAGGCGGGTGGCGCGGGCGGTGAAGGTCGCGCCGCCGTCGGTGCTGGCGTGGAGCGTGCCGCCGGCCAGTGAGTAGAAGGTCCTGGCCGAGGAGCGGTCGGCGACGACCACGGCGTCGGCGCCCAGCCCGCTGACCTTCGACCAGCTCGCCCCCTTGTCGGTCGAGCGGTAGGGGGCCTGGCCGGCCTGGGTCCAGACGATGGCCGAGCCGTCCGCCGAGAGCGCGACACGGCCGCTGGCGGCGCTGCCCACCGGCTCTGACGGGAAGCCGGTCCAGCTGCTGCCGCCGTCGGTGGAGTAGGCGCCGTCCTGCTTGCCGCCACGGCCGACGCGGACCATCAGCGAGGGGTTGGACTGGGCGAAGTCGATGTCGGTGCTGGTGATCATCATCGGGTTGTCCAGCCGCCCGGCGGGCACCTTGGTCAGGGAGTCGTGGCGGAAGCCGCCCAGGTCGCCCATGGCGGTGATCACGGTGGCGCCGCCGGGCGGGGCGATCGCGTCCATCAGGGAGGTCTCCTCCAGCCCCCGGGTTCCCACCGTCCAGTGGCTGGTGCCGCCGCTGTCGGTGGCGTGGGCGTCCTTGCTGCGCCAGATGCCGCTGCCGGTGCCGTACAGCACGTGACCGGAGTTGAAGGGGTCGATGGCCATGGCGCTCATCCAGTGCCCGATGCCGGTACCGACGTAGGGAGCGCCGGAGGCGTCCCGCTCCGACTTCGCGGCCTGGGCCTTCCAGGTCGTACCGCCGTCGGTGCTCCGGTACAGCTCGTCCTGGGGCCACCAGCGGTGCAGGGTGGTGACCATCACGGTGGACGGCTTCTGCGGGTCGACGGCCAGACCGGAGAACCCGTAGTTGCCGCTGGACGGGGAGATGTTCTTCCACGCCCCGCCGGCCGGCGTGTGCTTCCACACCGAGCCCGCCGTCGCGTCGCCGATGGAGTTGGCGTACGTCAGGTACAGCGAGCCGTCACCCGAGACCACGCCGTGCTGCGGCATCTCGCCGGTGGGCTGCCCGGAGACGGCCTGCCAGGTGCTGCCGCCGTCGGTGGAGCGGTACAGGGAGGTGGACTTGTCGGCGACACCGACGTAGACCGTCTTGCTGCCGACCGGGCCGTACGTCACGAAGGCGATGCCCGCCCCGCTGCTCGCGCCGTCCTTGACGGGGAACGAGGAGACCTGGCTCCACGTCACACCGTGATCGGTGCTGCGCCACAGGCCGTTCTTGCGGGTGCCCAGCAGCAGGGTGCCGTTGTCCGCGGGGTTGACCGCCAGCCGCTCGCCCGCCCCGCGGCCGTGCTCATTGGCACCCAGCTTGAACGGCAGCGCGGTGCGCTGGAAGGTGCGCCCCCGGTCCGTGGAGCGCAGCATCTCCGCGTTGCCCGCCCAGTCGTTGGTGTAGGTGCCCGCCGCGAGGTAGAGCCGGTTGGGGTCGACGGGGTCGGTGGCCAGTGAGTCGATGCCCAGCAGGTTCCAGTCCTTCTCGCCGACCCAGTCGGTCAGCGGGATCCACTGCTCGGCCGCGGTGTCCCAGCGGTAGGCGCCGCCCATGTCGGTGCGCGCGTACAGCAGACCCTTCTCGCGGGGGTTGAACACCAGCCCCGTGACGTAACCGCCGCCCACCACCTGGGCGTTCTTCCACGCGTACGGTCCGGCCGCGGCCGTCTGGGCCGTGGCGGCCTTCACCAGCCGCCACTGCTGATTGGTGCTGCCCTTGCCCTGGTACTGGATGACTGCCGCGCCGTCGGCCGTGGAGCCTCCGGAGACGTCCAGGACCCGGCCGCTCCTGCGGGAGGTGAAGGTGACGGCGTCGGAACCGCCCACCCCGTCGATCCGCCACTCCTGGGAGGCGGAGGAGCTGTCGGTCTGCTGCTCGGCGGCCGCCTGGGCGGTCGAATCGCCCGCGATGCCCAGCACTTTGCCGCTGTTGCGGTTCACCAGCTCGTAGTAGCCGTCCCCGGTGGGCCGCAGCCTCCACTGCTGATTGGCGGTGTTCTGGTCGGTCCACTGCTGGATGCGGGTGCCGTCGGCGGTGGAGAAGCCGTTGACGTCCAGCACCTTGCCGCTGCGCACGGAGACCAGCCGGTAGTAGGCATTGCCGTCGACCGTCGCGGCGTGTGAGTCCTCCTGCACGAACAGGAGATACGGCACGACGATGGCGGGGACGCCGAACAGCAGGCCGGTCGCGGTCCAGCGACGGCGGTGACGCCCGCGGCGACCGTCGTTCGTGGGGCTCTTCATGGGGGTTCTCCTTGCATGCCACCGGAGGAAGGGTGGATCCGGCTGTCGGAACGGCCGGATCCGACTCCTTGTGGTCGCCGGCCCCGCGAAGGGTTGCCTTGAACCGGAAACTTTTCTTTCGCGTCAACTCGCCGTGCGGTGGGCGCTGATCAGTGGACGATCGTTGACGCGGGGCATTGGCGTGGGGCATTGGCGTGGGGCACATACCCTTGCCGTCGCCGCGGTGCGGCGCCGTACTCGGCGGATCGCTCCCCTGCTGGAGGTGGGAATGGGACTCATGGACGTGGACCACGCGGAGCTGGTCGTCGCGGCGCAGGCCGGTGACGACCGGGCGCGCGAGGAGCTGATCGCCGCGTACCTGCCGTTGCTCTACAACATCGTCGGGCGAGCGCTGGGCGGCCATGCCGACGTCGACGACGTCGTCCAGGAAACCCTGCTGCGCGTGGTGCGCGACCTGCCCGGCCTGCGCGCCCCGGAGAGCTTCCGGTCCTGGCTGGTGGCGATCACCCTCCGCCAGATCACCACCCACTGGCAGCGGCAGCGCGCCGTCGCCGGCCGGACCACGGTCATCGACGAGGCGCTCCGGATACCGGATGCCGGCGCCGAACCCGAGGACGTGACGATCCTGCGTCTGCACGCGTCGGACGAGCGCCGCCGGGTGGTCGAAGCCGGCCGGTGGCTCGACCCGGAACACCGGGTGCTGCTGTCGCTGTGGTGGCAGGAGTGCGCCGGCTCGCTGAGCCGTGCCGACATGGCCGAGGCGACGGGGCTCACCGTTGCCCACGTCGGAGTACGCCTGCAACGCATGCGCGAGCAGCTGGAACTGAGCCGGACCATCGTCGCCGCGCTGGAGACCGACCCGCGCTGTCCGCAGTTGGACGAGACCCTCGTCGGCTGGGACGGCCTCCGGGCGTCGGTGTGGCGCAAGCGGATCGCGCGGCACACCCGCGACTGCCCGGTCTGCACGGCGACGACGACGACACGGGTTCCGGCCGAACTGCTGATCCTCAGTCTCGCGCCGCTGGGCGTCCCGGCCGGACTCCTCGCCGCGCTGGCCGCCAAGGGCCTGCTGTCGGGTACGGCAGTGAGCGCCGCCGGGCTGGCCACGGCCCCCGTCGCCGTCGCGACGGCGACGGCGACGGCGACGGGGGGAGGCGGCCTGCACAGCGTGCTGATCGGCAAACTCCACGCGGTGACCGCTCATCCGCTGGTGAGCCTGGCCACCGGCGCGGTGCTCGTCGCCGGGACCGCCACCTACGCGACCTGGCCCGAACCGGCGCATCGGGAGCCCGCGGTCGTCGCCGCTCCCACGGCCGGCAGTCCCACGCCGGTCCCGTCGCCGACCACCACGTCGCCCACCACCACGTCGGACGGGCCGTCCCCGGCGGGTCCGTCCGCCGCCGCGGGCACTGTCCCGCTGGGCGCACAGTCGCTGGAGTCCGTGGCCGACCCCGCCCTGTACCTCACGTACGCCGGCGACTTCGCGACGCTCGGCCGCGTCTCCGCGTCCAGCAGCGCGCAGGCACGGCAGCGGGTGACCTTCACGGTCATCCGGGGGCTGGCGGACACACGGTGCGTCACCTTCCGCGCCGCCGACGGCCGCTTTCTGCGCCATCGGGACCTGCGGCTACGGCTGAGCACCAACGACGGCAGCGAACTGTTCCGGACAGACGCCACCTTCTGTCCGCGCCCCGGGGCGGTCGCCGGGTCGGTCACCCTGCACGCGCACAACTATCCCGGATCGGTCCTGCGCCACCGTGACGGTGGCATCTGGCTCGACGGCTCGGACGGCACACGGGCCTTCGCCGGTCAGGCCTCCTTCCTCGTGCGCAGGGCCTGGGCCGGCGCGCTGTGAGCATGCCGGGGCCGGGTGCTGCGCCCAGTCCGTCTCCGAGCCGCACTCGTCGACGGCCGACTCGCCGCGACCGGCCTCAAGGCTGACCACCGCAACCGCGACGACCGCCGCCACGACGCCACGACGCGAGGCACGACGCCACAGGGACGACCGGACCGCGGGGTCCGGCATAACGCTTTTCGCCTGCGAGATGCATCACCGGGCAATCGTCCGGCCCGCGCGACTTTTCCGTTACGAGAGCGCACGTCCGGAGGCCTCCCTTACGTGGGGTCCTCTTCCCGCCGCTCACCATGCGGTGCCGGCGTGGCGGGTTCCCCGACTTCACCCGTCGACCCATCCCCGGACGAAAGCGCCTCCCATGACGCGACACACCCACGAACCCCGGGCGGCCGGTACGCAGGAACGGCTCCACGTCCTGCACCGCACCCACCCCGCGGCGGATCGGACCGTACCGGCCGACGCGCGCACGACCACGGCACCCAGGGTGACCCGCGACCCCCGAGGAGAATCATGAAGGGCCTGCACCGGCTCGCCCGGCCGCGCCGAACAGCGGCGATCGGACTGTCGGCCGCGGCGCTGCTGGCCGGTGTCGTGACGCTCCTCCCCAGCTCCGCCGGAGCAGCGAACCTGGGTACGCAGGCATCCCCCTCGGGCAGGTACTTCGGCACCGCTGTGGCCGCCGGCAGGCTCGGCGACGCGAAGTACACCGCGATCTCCGACCGGGAGTTCAACATGATCACCCCGGAGAACGAGATGAAGTGGGACGCCATCGAACCGTCCCGCGGCAACTTCGCCTTCGGCTCCGCCGACCGGATCGTCGACCGTGCCACGGCACACGGCCAGCGCCTGCGCGGCCACACCGCGGTCTGGCACTCGCAGCTCCCGTCCTGGGTCAGCTCCATCGGCGACGCGAACACGCTGCGCACCGTGATGAACAGCCACATCACCACCTTGATGTCCCACTACAAGGGCAAGATCTACGCCTGGGACGTGGTCAACGAGGCCTTCGCCGACGGCTCCACCCAGCACCGCAGCTCCGTGTTCCAGAACGTGCTGGGCAACGGCTTCATCGAGGAAGCGTTCCGCACCGCCCGCGCGGCGGACCCCTCGGCCAAGCTCTGCTACAACGACTACAACATCGAGAACTGGTCGGACGCCAAGACCCAGGGCGTCTACAGCATGGTCAAGGACTTCAAGTCCCGCGGCGTGCCGATCGACTGCGTCGGACTCCAGAGCCACTTCGGCGCCGGCGGCCCGCCGTCCAGCTTCCAGACCACCCTGTCCAACTTCGCCGCCCTGGGCGTTGACGTCCAGATCACCGAGCTGGACATCGCCCAGGCGTCGCCCACCCACTACGCCAACACGGTCAAGGCCTGTCTGGCCGTGGCCCGGTGCACCGGCATCACGGTATGGGGCATCCGCGACAGCGACTCCTGGCGCAGCGGCGAGAGCCCGCTGCTGTTCGACAACAACGGCAACCCCAAGCCCGCCCACACCGCGGTCGTGAACGCCCTCAAGGCCGCCGCCCCCGGCACCCCCACCGGCGGGTCCGGTACCGGTCAGATCAAGGGCGTCGCCTCCGGTCGGTGCATCGACATCAGCGGCTCCACCACCGCGAACGGCACCCAGGCACAGCTGTGGGACTGCAACGGACAGACCAACCAGCGCTGGACCCACACCTCCGGCAAGCAGCTGGTGATCTACGGCAACAAGTGCCTGGACGCCAAGGGCACCGGCAACGGCACCGCGGTGGTCATCGGGGACTGCGACGGCGGTACCGGCCAGCAGTGGAACATCAACACCGACGGCACGATCGCGGGCGTCCGGTCCGGGCTGTGCCTCGACGCCGTCGGCGCGGCCACCGCCAACCGCACCAAGATCCAGCTGCACTCCTGCTGGTCCGGCACCAACCAGAAGTGGACCGGCCCGTCCGGGACGCCGACCCCGACGACGCCCGCGCCGCCGGGCGCCACCTGTGCTCTTCCGTCGACGTACCGGTGGACGTCGACGGGTGCGCTGGCGCAGCCGGCGAACGGGTGGGGCTCGCTGAAGGACTTCACCAGCGTGCTGTACAAGGGCAAGCACCTGGTCTACGGGTCGAACACGTCGGGCTCCTCGTACGGCTCGATGGCGTTCGGTCCCTTCACTAACTGGTCGGACATGGCGTCGGCCGGCCAGACCGGCATGGGCCAGGCCGCGGTGGCGCCCACGCTGTTCCACTTCGCGCCCAAGAACATCTGGGTGCTGGCGTACCAGTGGGGTTCGTGGCCCTTCATCTACCGCACGTCGAGCGACCCCGCCAACCCCAACGGCTGGTCCGCGCCGCAGCCGCTGTTCACCGGTGGCATCCCCGACTCCCCCACCGGCCCGATCGACCAGACCCTGATCGCCGACGGCCAGAACATGTACCTGTTCTTCGCCGGGGACAACGGCAAGATCTACCGGGCGAGCATGCCGATCGGGAACTTCCCGGGCAGCTTCGGCTCGTCGTACACGACGGTCATGAGCGACACGGCGGACAACCTGTTCGAGGCGGTGCAGGTCTACAAGGTCCAGGGCCAGAACCAGTACCTCATGATCGTCGAGGCGAGGGGTGCGAACGGGCGCTACTTCCGCTCGTTCACGGCCTCCAGCCTGAACGGTTCGTGGACCCCGCAGGCCGGCAGCGAGAGCAACCCCTTCGCGGGCAAGGCCAACAGCGGTGCCACCTGGACCAACGACATCAGCCACGGTGACCTGGTCCGCAACAACCCCGACCAGACCATGACCATCGACCCCTGCAACCTCCAGTTCCTCTACCAGGGCAAGTCCCCGACGGCGACCGGCCCCTACGACCGCTTGCCGTACCGCCCGGGTGTCCTCACCCTGCGGCGCTGACCCACCCCGATCCGCGGCGCCGCGCGCACGCGGTGCGGGACCCCTGAGCAGGTCGGGACAAGACGCCGCCCCAGGTCGCTGACCTGGGGCTGCGTCATGCTGACCGCTACTCGCCGCCGCTACTGGCACGTTGTGGCACGGCCACCGAGTCGGCGTGCCCCGCGCCTGGCGCGAGGTGGCCGTCCCCGCCGGCTCCGGGCTTCGTTGAGGATGTCGCGAGAAGGGCAGGGTCACTTCCCTGTACGCGGCCCGGCTGGCGGAGATGAACCCTTTCGGACTTGCTACTCGTGACCACAAGCCTCACCGCCGCTGAAGTCGGCGAAGCCACGGCGAATCCGGTGGGCGGCGCAGGGCTGCGGGAGACTGGTGCACCCTACGGAGAGGGGCAGCGGTGTCGACGGACCGACGACCGATGGATCTTGCGGCATACGTTGAGCGCACACGGAGCGGTCCGTGCTTCGTCTGTGCCTTTCTTGCCGGGAACCCCGACTACTCGCACGAGACGGTATTCGAGGATGCCCACCACGTGGCGTTCCTGGACAGGTGGCCCACTGTGCCGGGCAAGGTTCTCGTTGCACCGAAGGCGCACGTCGAGCACGCCGTGCGCGACCTGGGCGAGGAGGCTTACACCCGACTCATGCTCTTCGTCCGGGAGATCGCCCTTGCCGTCGAGGCTGTCTGCGAGCCGGAACGGACGTACCTCTACTCGCTCGGCAGCCAGCAGGGCAATGCGCATCTGCACTGGCACGTGGCCCCCCTGCCGGCGGGCGTTCCGTACCCCAAGCAGCAGTTCCACGCTCTGATGACGGAGAACGGTGTCCTGTCACTGCCGCCGGACCAAGCGGCCGAGACGGCTGGACGCCTGCGCGAGGTGCTCGTCGCCAGAGGGCTCCTCAAGGAGGGGTGACCGGCGACACGTGTGGTGTCGGAAAAGGCATCCGGCCGGGGCGTTCCCGCGAGTTGGGGCGCGCGGAGGGCCCGGCAAAGGCTGAGAGATCCAGAAACAACGAAGCCCCAGGTCGCTGACCTGGGGCTTCGTGGACGATCGCGGCGAGGTAGGTGGGCTTGCCCTCGCGGACGTCGTCCCCAGCCGGCTTACCGGTCGCGGCCGGGTCGCCGAACACACCTGCGAGGTCGTCTCGGAGCTGGAAGGCGATTCCGGCGCTCCGGGTGCGCAGGTCATGTGCGGCGCGGTCGAGCTGGGCTTCGGCGAGCAGGTCCTCGTCCCATACCAGCGCGAGGTCGCCAGCGAGTACGGCTCCGGCGAGGCCGAAGTGGTCCGCATCGCCGCGCATGCCTTCGGAGCGGTGGCGGGCGGCGAAGTCGAGTGGGCCGCCGCGGCTCCTCGCCGAAGGCCCGAGCGGTCCATCACAGCGTCGTGGATGAGGGCGAGTGCCTGGAGCAGTTCTAAGGAGGCGGCGACCTTCAGGGCGGACCGGGCGCCCGGGTCTTCGGCGGGCCGGCCCGCGGCGCGCCATCCCCACCAGGCGAATGAGGCGCGCAGACGCTTGCTGCCACGCAGTACGAAGGCGGCCAGGGGAGGGGCCACCTCGTCGCAGAACACCGGGTCGAGGGATTCCGCGTCGGCCAGGCGGCCGTAGAGCCATGTGGTCAGGACGACTTCCACGGCTCCGGCGCTGTCGGAGTCCGGGTGCGGCACGTGCGCGTCGCAACGGGACTTCGGCAGGGTCGGCAAACGGGCGGGGTGCATGGGGTCCGCTATTGGGGGCGAGAGGGTGGCGACTTGTTCTGCTGCTCAGAGTGGCGGAGGAGGACTGCCCAGGCCAGGGGTTGTAGCGGGGGTGTGCTGCCGTCCGCGCTTGTACGGAGATCGGCGCGCCACCACTGCACCGAGGCATGGGCATCCGGCGAAAGAGGAGCGGCGGCGCGCCGTGGGAGCCTCGGGAGCGTTCGTCCGTCGGTCCGGGTGCCCTTGCGGGTGTCATCGTGCGTGGACGAATCCCGCTCCAGGGCGTTCTCGATGGGTTATGCGTCAGCCCAAGCGGCCCTGGAGGACGGCTGTGCACTTCATGAACGTGGCATCCTTCGTGAGGGTGGTACCGAAGGCATCGTTGATACGCGCGGCACCGGCTTCCTTCAGTGCGAAGTTCGTGGATCCCACCGTGACCTCGAAAGTGGTCAGGCTCGTGGGACGGCCACTGACGCTTCCGGGCACCAGGGGGTATGCGACCTCGGCTCGTGCTCCCGTCTGCGGCGCCTGCCCTGGCCGTGTCGTTTGCGGTGTCGCGCTCAGGGCACCCAGCGGGGTTTCGCCGGACGGCTTCAGTACGTCGAGCCGAGTCCCGTCCTTGCCGACCAGGGAGATGCCGCCCTCCATGTCCAGCTTGCCTTGGAAGGTCGAGCTCATCGAACCGGACACCTTGTCGAAGCGGACGCCACCGCCGGGAAGGACGTCGGCGGGGGCCGCGGCCTCGACGCTCATGCCCCGTTCGTTGAGTACGGCGGTCAGGGCCCCGGTGGGGAAGCAGTCGACGGTCCCGCCCGTGACGCTGCCGGCCCGTACGTCGGCGGCAAGGGCATATGAGGCCGCACTCACCGTGAGTAGGGCGCAGGCCAAAGAAATTACATAACGGCGACGCAAGGGGACTCCGATCGTTGAATGGGGGTGGTGATCACCATAGGAGATCGAAGCTTCAATCTGGGGGGTCGAATGGGTGAATTGGTTTCGCGGGGACCGGTATTCAACATTCGGGTCATCGGGACATCTGCTTCCGGATCGGCCTGCTCGAACCCTCTCGGTAGCGGGGTGCCCGTCGGTGGGCGCCGTCCGGTACTACAGCCGGTTGTTCACGTGACGTGATGACGGGCGGACTCGTTGGTGGGGGGCGACCCGCGGTCGTGTCATTCGTTCGGGTGTGACGCAGCCGGTCGGCGGCGTGTCCCGTGCCGACGGGCGGAGGGGTCCGACAAGGGTCGATGATCACCCGGTCGGCGGAAGTTTCCATGAGTGGCGCCCGGTGTGCGGAGCGGCAGTGCTGCGGACCGCCGCTCCGCCGGCGCGTAGGGTCACGGCCAGCCTCTTACGGCAGGCTTCGCTGCGTGATCACATGAGAAGGATATTTGGTGTCGCATTCTCTAATCGATACTGCCGTCCTGCCGACGGCCAGTGACAATGCATTTCGGATCGGCCTGCAACTGGTGGAGCTGCACGGCGAAGAAACGCGGCCCCGGCAGTTCGAGATGGCAGGGCTTCAGTGGCAACTTCTTCCCCAGGTATTCGCTCCGACCCACACCGCGTCAACTGTGCTGTTCACCGAATGGCTGCCGTTTCCCGTGGGGGGAACCTTTCTGGAAGTGGGCTGCGGTGCCGGGGTGACGGCTGTGGTGGCCGCGTTGCAGGGGTGCTCACGGGTCACAGCCGTTGACATCGATCCGACTGCGGTGCGAAACACCGAGCTCAACGCGGCCCGCCATGGAGTGCTCGATCGCCTGCGGGTCCTGCGAAGCGACCTCTACAGTGCTGTGGCCGCCGACGAGAAGTTCGACCTCGTGTTCTGGAACTCCAATGTCATCTTCGCTCCGGACGATTTCGTCTACACCCGCGGGGTACAGCGCGCGATCTTCGACCGCAGCTACGCCGCGCACGACCGGTATCTCCGTGAGGGGCTGAGGCGACTGACGTCCGGGGGCCGGATGTTCCTGGGTTTCAACAGCCTCGGCGACGCGGGCCGGCTGACCGAGCTGGTCGCTGCATCCGGTGCGCGGATCACCGAACGTCGGCGGGCGACCCGCCACGCGGGAGGTGCCCCCGTCACGTTCCAGCTGCTCGAGGTGACGCGGTCCAGCGGCTCGAAGGCCGCGTGATCCCCGTGTACGCACCACCGGTCGCCACGTCGATCCGTGCCCGGCCGGGGATCGTCAGCTACCTCAGGCTCGGCAAGGCACGGATGTACCACTACATCTACGGCTGGGCCCTGGGGCTGCTGCTCCTGCGATCGGAGGGCTTCCTCAGCGACGCGAGCCGAGAGGACTTGCTCGCCCTGGCCTGTGTGCTGGTCGGCACCCTGGCAGTGCAGTGGAGTGCGGCGGCCGCTGACGACGTCACCGGGTACTTGAACGGCAGCGACGAGCACAACTACCAGGGCAGACCTCGGGTGACGAGGGTCAGGAAACCTCTGATTACCGGTGAGCTGTCCCTGCCCCAGGCCGTTGGATTCGCCCTCGTCACCGGGACCGTCGGCGTCCTCGCCATCCCGGTGGGGGCGGGCATTCTGGGCTGGCGGGTACCCGCGCTGGCGATCGCGGTCGCGTTCGCCGTACAGGTCCTGGGCGTCCAGTACTCGTGCGGCATCAAGCTCAGCTACCGGCCGTTGGGACTTGAATCGGCGATCCTGGTCACCGGTGCCTGGACGGTGATCATGCCCTACTGGATCGTCGCCGGCACGGTCAGCCGCGAGTCCCTGCTGGTGGGCGCGCTGTTCGGACTGTGGCTGCTCCTGGTCGTGTCGTACGGCAACGCCTCCGACAGGTCCGGCGACGCAGCCGTGGGCCGCAGAACCCTCGCCGTCATACTGCCCCCGCTGTGGTTCGCCGTCGCTCTCCACATGCTGGTGGCGGTGCACGCGGTGCTGCTGGCAGTGCTGTTCGGCGCGACGCCGCTGAGGCCCGGCACGCTCGTGTTCGCCGCTCCGGTCGTCGTCCTGCACCTGATCCAACTCTGGTACGGGGTGTACGTGCGGAGATTGCGTACGGCCCGGTTCCTGGTGCTGCTCTCCATCGACCTCGGCTCCGTAGGCCTCGCCGCCGCGCTGATCGTCGGACACCCGTCATGAACGGCCCGGTCGGCGACCGGGCCGTCGTGGTCGGCGGCAGCATCAGCGGCACGCTCGCGGCCAGAGTGCTGTCCGACTTCTACCGCGAGGTCATCGTCGTCGAACGCGACAAGGTCGTCGGCGTACGGGACTCGCGGCGCGGAACCCCTCATGCGGATCACGCCCATGGCCTGCACGCCCACGGCTGCATGATCCTCGAGGAACTGTTTCCCGGCATCCTCGACGAGATGCGACGTGCGCGTTTCCCGATGGGAGACCTGGGCGAGCAGCACTGGTACTTCAACGGCGAACGGTTCCGCGCCGCGCGCACCGGTCTGCCGACGGTGACCACACAGCGCCCCGTGCTGGAGGACTACATCCGCGGCAAGGTGGTCGCGCGTCCGGGCGTCACCTTCCTGGAGCGGACCGAGCTGACCGGACTGGAGGCCACCCCGTGCCGAGGTCGCGTGACCGGTGTCCGACTGCGGTCAGCAGCCGCAGAGGCCGTTGACGAATTCAGCCTCGGCGCCGACCTCGTCGTCGACACCTGCGGCCGTGGGTCGCGCACGCCCGTGTGGCTGGAGCAGTTGGGCTACGAACGGCCGCCCGAGGACCGCATGGCCATCGGCCTCGCCTACGTCACACGCCTGTACCGCAGCCCGAAGTCCCTCAACGGCGCCCAGTTCCTTACGTGTCTGGCCTCACGCACCAACCCGCGGGGGGCGGTCTTCGGCCGTGCCGGCGACGACACCTACTACCTGTCTCTCACGGGGATCCTCGGCGATCATCCGCCCGTCGACCCGGACGGATACCTCGAGTTCTGCAGGTCTCTGCCCACCGCCGAGGTGTACGAACGCATTCGCGGTGCTACGCCGCTGACGGATCCGATCGCCTTCCACGTTCCCGCGAGCGTACGCAGACGCTACGAGCGGCTGTCCCGTTTCCCCGAGCGGCTGCTCGTGCTCGGCGACGCCGTGTGCAGCCTCAACCCCAGCTACAGCCAGGGCATGACCGTGGCCGCGATGGAAGTCATGGCCCTGCGAGCCCATCTCGGCCGCGGCACCGACCCGAGCTCGCAGGCTTTCGTGCGCGACGTCGGCAGGATCATCAACCGCCCGTGGTTCCTGTCGACCACGAGAGATTTGCAGCACACCGGAGGTAAGGGAGTGCGCGCTCTCGCCGCCCGTCTGGGCAACGCATACGTGACCCGGCTGCACGGAGCGGCACCACACGACTCAGCTGCCACGGACGCCCTGATTCGCGTGGCGGGCCTGAGCGATCCGCCCACCACACTCATCCGCCCGCGCGTTGTCCTTGCAGCGCTCAAACGGCAGGGCCTTCGAGATCCCGGCTGCCAAGCACCTCAGTGAACGTGGGGTTCGCCCGGGTCCCTCCTGGTCACTCCGAAACGCGAGCCGCGCGCTCTCGGAGATCCTGGGCCTCCGGCACTCCGCTGTACCGGCGCAGACGGACGCGCAAGTCCTGGAGGGCGGCCTGGACCTTCACGGAACGGATGCCGTCGGCGCAGTCGAGGAAGTCGCGCCAGGTGGCCATGGCTCCGTCCACGTCGCCCTGACGGAGGCGTACGCCGCCGAGGTCGGCTAGGAAGCGAGGTGCTTGGTGGCCATGCGGCGGTCGTCGTCCTGGGCTGCGGCGTTGGCGAGTGTGGCCTCGTAGTAGGCGAGGGCGCGGGGGTTGTCGAGGTTGCGGCCGTAGTCCACGCAGGCTTCGCCGAGCTGGACGGCTTCGGCTCGGTAGCCGAGGTCGACGCACTGGACGGCGAGGCCTCAAGAGTGCGGTGGCGGACAGCTCGGGGTCGCCGGCTTCGGCCGCCAGGCGGAAGGAGTGTGCGTAGTAGCGCTGGGCGAGACCGCGGAGTTCGGGGGTGTCGCCTTCGTCCTGGGCCATCCAGCCGGCGAGGTGGACGAGCTGGGAGGTGGCGGCGAACAGTTCGCGTCCGGTGGCCTCGGTGAAGCGGCCTTCGAGCCAGGGGGCGACGTCCTGGGTGAGGTAGCGGACGGCCAGGTGGCGGGCGTGGCCTCCGCCGAGTTCGGATGCGGAGTCGCCGAGGGCTTTCACCATGTGGCGTACGGCAGCCACCTCGCCCTGGCCGACGCGGACGGCTCCGGCGGAAGCGGTCTTGGTCCGGCGGGTGACGCTGTCCATGTCGGGCAGGCCAAGTGCGGACAGCGCGTAACCGCTGGAGGCGAGGATGAACTCCCGACGTTCCACGTCGCTCCCTCCCGAGTGGTCGGCACCGCTCGGCACCCCGCCGTGCGAGAGGCGGGACGGTGAGCCGGGCTCCGTTATCCGACCCGCTGGGGACGGTCCTGAGCTGGGTGTGGGCGCTCGGCACGGCTGCCGGACTCGCGGTAGTCGGAGTCATGGCCCAGTCCGAGTCATGGCCCAGTCCGAGTACGCCTCCGCGCAGTCGCCCTCAGCACCGCCAAGGCAGGCCTCCTGGGCCTGACCCGTTCCCTCGCCCGCGCGCTCGGCCCGTACGGCATCTGCGTCAACACCGTCCTGTCCGGCGCCATCGAGGTGGAAGCGGAAACCGCCATCCCCGCCCACCACCGCGCCCGCCCGGAAGACCAGATCAACCGCCAGTGCGTCCCGCGACGCGGACGCCCCGAAGACGTGGCGGCCCTGGTGGCGTTCCTCGTCGGCCCGTCCGCGTCGTTCATCACTGGGCAATCCGTCCACATCGACGGCGGCTGGCTGCTGCACTATGACGTCAACAAGCAAGGAGACAGAGCGAAATGAAGGAACGAGTCCGAGCCGTCCTCGTCACCGCGGACGACACGATGCTGGTCATCCGCCGCACCAAGCCCGGAATCCCCGTGTACTGGGTGCTGCCCGGTGGCGGGGTCGAGGAGAGCGACGAGTCCCGGGAGGCCGCCCTCCAGCGGGAGATCCACGAGGAGATCGCGGGGAAGGCCGACATCGTCCGCCTCCTGCACACGATGGAGTCCGACGACGAGCGTCAGCTCTTCTACCTCGCCCGCATCGCGACGTGGTCCTTCGAGGACCGCACCGGCCCCGAGTTCAGCGCCGAGGGACGCGGCGAGTACGCGTTGGAGGAGATCCCGATGACCCTGGAAGGCCTCGACGGCATCAACCTCAAGCCCGAGGAGATCGCCCACGTCCTGCGGGACGCCATCGGTGCCGGCACGCTCGGGGCCGGAGTCGTGGTCTAGCCGTACAACCATGCGGACATGCCACCGGGGCCAACGCTGAATTGCGTTGGCCCCGGTGCCCATGACAGGAGGCGCCGACGCATCTTCACCTGGTCAGCGAGGTGATCCGAAGAGAACGGCATAGCCCATGCGACATGTGACAGCCATCACATGCATGACTTGCAGATTCTTTGCCGGTCCTGCCTGCTCTCAGCCCCAGGAGTAGAACGCTCAACGCGTAGGCACCAGAAGAGGAGAATCCGCCGATGTCACCGTCGAGGGGCTGAACCAGTGGATGGACGACGCCCGCGGGACCGGTCAGTTCCTCCCGCCACCACCGCAGGGCGGATCCGCCACCGACGTGGCCTTGAGGACGCTCCGGATGCTTGAGGAAGCCAAAGCCCGGATGAAGGAGCACAGGGCCTACGTGCGCTACCCCTGCAACGAGTGCAGCACGGCCAAATGTCGGACCGGCAGGGTCACGTCGGCCGTGCCCTGCCGTAGCGAGCGGCGGCTCAGGCCCCAATCTGACGCCCCGTTACGGCACGTATGGCACGCGACTGGCACGCGGGCTCTAAGAGGTCTAGACAACGAAGAAGGCCCAGGTCGCTGACCTGGGCCTTCTTGGAAGAGCGGATGACGGGAATCGAACCCGCGCTATAAGCTTGGGAAGCTCATGTTCTACCATTAAACTACATCCGCACTACGGTCCAGTTGCCCGGATTCGTATCGTCGCTCACTCTACCCCATCGTCGGCCCCCGGTGAATTTGCCCTGGGGCCGTCGGCGTGTGGGGTGGGTACCGGGGCGTGTGGGGGCGGGAGTTGGGGCGTACCGTGGGGGTTCGGAGCGGCGGCTGGAGTGGGTCCCGTTCATCCCCTAATGTGGCGATTCATCGCCGTAGGGCTCGTTGGGGAAAGGGACTCGATGGATCACACCGTCGTCCGTTGTGCCGAAGGGCACGTGTTCAGTACCGCCTCGTTTCCGCTGCAGCACCTCGGTGCCGGCCGGATCGGGCCCGGGCGGTTGCTGCGGTGTCCGCGGTGCGCGCGGCTGAGGCAGGCCGTGCCCGTGGGTGCCGGCGCCGTCAAGCGGTAGGCGCAGGGGCGTACGGGCGGGCGCGCGGGGCCCGCTCTCGATTGGGGGTGGCCCGCGCGCTCTGCGTATCCTCGGGACGTGCTTCTCTCTGACAAAGACATCCGGGCCGAGCTCGACAGCGGGCGGGTTCGCATCGACCCCTTCGACGAGTCGATGGTGCAGCCCTCCAGCATCGACGTGCGTCTCGACCGGTTCTTCCGGGTGTTCGAGAATCACCGGTACGCCCACATCGACCCCGCCACCGAGCAGTCCGACCTGACCCGGCTGGTCGAGCCGGAGGGCGACGAGGCGTTCATCCTGCACCCGGGCGAGTTCGTCCTGGCCTCGACGTACGAGGTCATCTCGCTGCCCGACGACATCGCCTCCCGGCTGGAGGGGAAGTCCAGCCTCGGCCGGCTCGGCCTGGTGACGCATTCGACCGCAGGGTTCATCGACCCCGGCTTCTCGGGCCACGTGACCCTGGAGCTGTCGAACCTCGCCACGCTGCCGATCAAGCTCTGGCCGGGCATGAAGATCGGGCAGCTGTGCCTCTTCCGGCTCAGCTCGCCCGCGGAGTTCCCGTACGGCAGCGAGCGGTACGGCTCCAGGTACCAGGGGCAGCGCGGGCCGACCGCCTCGCGCTCCTTCCAGAACTTCCACCGCACCCAGGTGAGGCACGAGGCATGAGCGAAGTACGCGAGAACCTGAACTACGAAGGGTTCGGGCGGGCCGTGCGCGAGCTGGCGCAGACCGTCGCCGACGACGGCTACGAGCCCGACGTGATCCTGAGCATCGCCCGCGGCGGGGTGTTCGTCGCCGGCGGTCTGGCGTACGCGCTCGACTGCAAGAACATCCACCTGGTGAACGTCGAGTTCTACACCGGCGTCGGGACCACGCTGGAGATGCCGGTCATGCTGGCGCCCGTGCCCGAGGCGATCGACTTCACGAACAAGAAGGTGCTGATCGCCGACGACGTCGCCGACACGGGCAAGACGCTCAAGCTGGTGCACGACTTCTGCCTCGGGCACGTCGCCGAGGTGCGCTCCGCCGTCATCTACGAGAAGTCCCACTCGCTCGTGAAGTGCGAGTACGTGTGGAAGAAGACCGACGAGTGGATCAACTTCCCCTGGTCGGTCGAGCCGCCCGTGGTCAAGCGCGAGGGCCAGGTCCTCGACGCCTGACCGGCCGGGTTCATGGTCATGGTCATGACCGAGCTTCGGCCGACGTACGGATGAAGGGCCCGCCGCGCAGGTGAACCGCGCGGCGGGCCCTTCCCGGTCACAGCACCGGCTAGAGCGTGCCCAGCTTGATGAGCGACAGCAGCGCGATGAGCTGGATGGCCGACGCGCCCAGCGCCTTCGGCCACGGCAGGTCGTGCGACTTGCTGATCAGCGAGGTGAACAGCGCGCCGGCCGCCACCCAGGTGGCCCAGCCCAGGACCTGGACGACCATGTTGTCGCCGCCGAGGAACACGGCGAACAGCAGGCGCGGCGCGTCCGTGATGGACATGACCAGCATCGACAGGCCCACCGTGGGCTGCCAGGCGCCGTCACCGCCCAGCTGGCGGGCCAGGGTGTGGGTGACCGCGCCCAGGATCAGGCCGCAGATCACGAAGGCGACGCCGGTGCTGAGGACGATCGGGACGGCCGCGCTGAGGGTCGCCTTGATGACGTCCTCGCGGGCCTTGTCGAAGCCGAAGACCGCGAGCATCCCGTAGAGGAAGGTCACGGTCAGCGCGGGGCCCCAGACGGCGTGGTCGCGCATCTGGAGGAAGGTCTGCCCCGGGCGCGTCACGATGCCGCGGAGCAGTTCCTTCCACGGCAGCCGCGGGCCGGCCGGGGCGGCCGCGGCCGCGCCCGCCTGGTAGGTCGCGCCCTGGCTGTACGGGTCCTCGCCGATGGAGAACGCCCGGGTGTGGCCCGGGTTGTCGTCACCGTACGAGGGCCCGGGGGCGCCGGGTGCTCCGTGGCCGTACGGGGGCCGCTCCGGCGGCTGCTGGCCGTACGGGTCGAAGTACTCGGGCTCGCCGTGGCCCCCGGCAGCCTGGGCCTGTGAGGGCCACTGCTGCTGCGGAGGGTAGGGCTGCCGGCCGTACGGCGGCGGCGGTTGCTGCCCGTACGGCTGTTGCTGCGGGGGTTGTTGCGGGGTGCGGTTGTTGTCCCGGCCGCGTCCGATCCTGAATCCAGCCACGTGATCGAACGTACCTGGTCCGGCGGGTCCCGGTGGCCGGGCGGCCGGAACACGCGGCCTTTGCGGCTGACCTGTGACATCCCCTAGGGGAACCCCGGGGGGTTGTCCCCACCCCCGTGCCGCGGCGGCGTTCGGCGGCGTTCGGCGGGGCCGGTGCTCGCCGCGCGCAGCGGAACGGCCGGTCCCCCTGGGCGGGGGACCGGCCGTTCCGGTGTTCCGTCGTGCCGTGGACCGGCGGCGACTACTTGCTGTCGTCCGCCGCCTCCGGCGCGCCCTCGGCGCCGTCCTCGGCCTTGTCCTCGGCCGACTCCGCCGTCGGCTCGGGCTTGACCGACCCTGCCTTCGGCTCGACCGGCGCCGCCGGGGCGGGCTCCGCCTCGGCCTCGGCGGCGGGCTTTGCCGCTGCCGCGGGGGCGGTCGGGGCAGCCACGGGAGCCTCCACCGGGGCGGGCTCCGCCTTCGGCTCGGCCGGCTCCGCCGGGGTGGCGGCCGGCTTCGGCTCCGCCGCCACGGGCTCGGCCTTGACCGGCTCCGCCTTCGGGGCCGGAGCCGGGGCGGGCTCCGCCTCGGCCTCGGCGGCGGGCTTTGCCGCTGCCGCGGGGGCGGTCGGGGCAGCTACGGGAGCCGCCACCGGGGTGGGCTCCGGCTGCGGCTCGGCCGGCTTTGCCGGGGCGGGCTTCGCCTGCGGCTCGGCCGGCTCCGCCGGGGCGGTGGCCGGCTTCGGCTCCGCCGCCACGGGCTCGGCCTTGACCGGCTCCGCCTTCGGGGCCGGAGCCGGGGTGGGCTCCGCCTTCGGCTCAGCCGCAGCGGCGGGCTTCGCCGCTACCACCGGGGCTGCCGCCGGAGCGGGCTTCGCCTCCGGCGTCGGGGCCGCCGCCGGGGCGGGGTCCGCCTTCGGCTCGGCCTCCGCGGCGGGCTCCGGCTTCGGCTCGGCCGCCGCAGGCTCCGGCTCCGGCTCCGGCTCCGGCTCCGCGATCGGTTCCGCGGTCTTCACCGACTCCAGCAGCAGCTGCGCCACGTCCACCACCTGGACGGACTCCTTGGCCTGGCCGTCGTTCTTCTTGCCGTTGACCGAGTCGGTAAGCATCACCAGGCAGAACGGGCACGCGGTCGAGACGATGTCCGGGTTCAGGGACAGGGCCTCGTCGACGCGCTCGTTGTTGATGCGCTTGCCGATCCGCTCCTCCATCCACATCCGCGCGCCGCCGGCGCCACAGCAGAAGCCCCGCTCCTTGTGGCGGTGCATCTCCTGCTGCCGCAGGCCCGGCACGGCCGACATGATCTCGCGCGGCGGCGTGTAGACCTTGTTGTGCCGGCCCAGGTAGCACGGGTCGTGGTACGTGATCAGGCCCTCGACCGGCGTCACCGGCGTCAGCCGGCCCTCGTCGATCAGGTGCTGGAGCAGCTGCGTGTGGTGGATGACCTCGTACTCGCCGCCCAGCTGCGGGTACTCGTTCGCGATGGTGTTGAAGCAGTGCGGGCAGGTCGAGACGATCCGCTTCGCCGACTTCGGCTTCTTCGTCTCCGGATCGTCGTCGTCCTCGCCGAAGGCCATGTTCAGCATGGCCACGTTCTCCTGGCCCAGCTGCTGGAACAGCGGCTCGTTGCCCAGGCGGCGCGGGGAGTCGCCGGTGCACTTCTCGTCGCCGCCCATGATCGCGAACTTGACGCCCGCGATGTTCAGCAGCTCGGCGAAGGCCTTCGTCGTCTTCTTGGCCCGGTCCTCCAGCGCGCCGGCGCAGCCCACCCAGTACAGGTAGTCGAACTCGGAGAGGTCCTCCGCGTCCTTCCCGATGATCGGGACCTCGAAGTCCACCTCCTTGGTCCACTCGACGCGCTGCTTCTTCGCCAGGCCCCAGGGGTTGCCCTTCTTCTCCAGGTTCTTGAGCATCGTGCCCGCCTCCGACGGGAACGCGCTCTCGATCATCACCTGGTAGCGCCGCATGTCGACGATGTGGTCGATGTGCTCGATGTCGACCGGGCACTGCTCCACGCACGCGCCGCACGTGGTGCACGACCACAGCACGTCCGGGTCGATGACGCCGTTCTCCTCGGCCGTCCCGATGAGCGGGCGCTCGGCCTCGGCGAGGGCGGAGGCGGGGACGTCCTTCAGCTGCTCCGCCGTGGCCTTCTCGTTGCCCTCCATGTCCTTGCCGCCGCCCGCGAGCAGGTACGGGGCCTTGGCGTGCGCGTGGTCGCGCAGGGACATGATCAGGAGCTTCGGGGACAGCGGCTTGCCGGTGTTCCAGGCGGGGCACTGCGACTGGCAGCGGCCGCACTCGGTGCAGGTGGAGAAGTCGAGGATGCCCTTCCAGGAGAACTGCTCGACCTGGGAGACGCCGAAGACGTCGTCCTCGCCCGGGTCCTCGAAGTCGATCTCCTTGCCGCCGGACGTCATCGGCTTGAGCTCGCCGAGCGCGACGGCGCCGTCCGCGTTCCGCTTGAACCAGATGTTCGGGAAGCCGAGGAAGCGGTGCCAGGCGACACCCATGTTGGTGTTGAGCGAGACCACGATCATCCAGATCAGCGAGGTGCCGATCTTGATCATCGCGGTGAAGTAGATGAGGTTCTGCAGCGTGCCGACCGAGAGGCCCTTGAAGGCCAGCACCAGCGGGTACGACAGGAAGTACGCCGGCTCGTAGTGGTCGACGTGGTGGATCGCGCCCTCGAGGCCGCGCAGCGTCAGGATCGCGAGGCCGATGGTCAGGATGATGTACTCGACGAAGTACGCCTGCCAGGCCTTTGAGCCGGTGAAGCGGGACTTGCGGCCGGCCCGGGAGGGCAGGTTCAGCAGCCGGATGGCGATCAGCACGAGGATGCCGAGGATCGTCATCACGCCGATGAACTCGATGTACAGCTCGAACGGCAGGAAGCCGCCGAGGACCGGCAGCGTCCAGTCGGCCTGGAAGAGCTGGCCGTACGCCTGCGCCAGCGTCGGCGGCAGCGTCAGGAAGCCGATCGCGACGAACCAGTGCGCGAAGCCGACGATGCCCCAGCGGTTCATCCGGCTGTGGCCGAGGAACTCCCGGGCGAGGGTGAGGGTTCGGGCCTTCGGGTCGTCCGTACGGCTGCCTGCCGGTACGGGTTGGCCGATCTTCACGAACCGGTAGATCTGCGCCACGGCTCGGGCGAGCAGCGCGACGCCGACCACGGTCAGGACCAGCGACACGATGATCGCGGCGAGTTGCATGGGGAGGGCTCCTCGGGCGGGGACTACTAAGCGGTAACTTATTGAGTCAAGGCTTGAGGTTACCCATTCCCCGCGCCGCAATGTAGGCGAGCGTGCGGTGATCTGTGTCGCTCAGGCGAGCCTCTGTCGGAAGGCCGCCCGAGGGGTCTGCGCGAGGATCGCGAGATCCATCCCCAGCCAATGGCTCTCCACATAGTGCCGGTCGAGCAGGGCCATCTCCTCCCAGGGGAGGTCGGAGCGTGCGCTCACTTGCCACAATCCGGTCATTCCCGGGCGTACCAGCAGCCGATCGGGGCGGTCGGTGCGGGCCTCCGGGCGCGGGCCGACCAGGGACATCTCCCCGCGGGCCACGTTGACCAGCTGCGGCAGCACGTCGAGGGCGCACCGCTCCACGGCCGCGCCGAGGCGGCCCGCGCCGTCCGTGCGCAGCCGCCAGGTCCGGAACGGCCGCCCCGCAAGCCCCGCGGCGGGCTCCCGTACGAGGACCCGGCGGCCGTGGGCGGGCGCGAGGGCCGCGGCGGCCAGGGCGAGCGGCACGGCGCAGACGAGCAGCAGCAGCGCCGCCCCGACCAGGTCGAGCACCCGTTTGGCCGGGGGTGCGGCCGGCCGCGGGAAGGGGAGGGCGGCGAGCGTCAGAGGCATGCCGGAACGGTCCCGCACGGGTGCGCCGCGCCCGGCGCGGCGCACCGGCGGGCGGATATCGACTGCACCCGTTCGGGTGTGGTTGCGGCCCACCGGGACCGGGTGCGGCCCGGGCGGCGGCGGGGCGGGGTCGCGCGGTTGCGCGTAAGGAGCGCCTAAAGGTTGAGCCTCCCCGACTCAGCTCTGTTGACGCAGGCGCGGGGATCGTGCATGGTTGAGTCTGTTCCACTCAAGTCAGCTGGAGGAATCGAAATGGCACGTGCGGTCGGCATCGACCTGGGCACCACTAACTCCGTCGTCAGCGTTCTGGAAGGCGGCGAGCCCACCGTCATCACCAACGCCGAGGGCGCCAGGACCACGCCGTCCGTCGTCGCCTTCGCCAAGAACGGCGAGGTGCTCGTCGGCGAGGTCGCGAAGCGCCAGGCGGTCACGAACGTGGACCGCACCATCCGCTCCGTCAAGCGCCACATGGGCACTGACTGGAAGATCAACCTGGATGGCAAGGACTTCAACCCGCAGCAGATGAGCGCCTTCATCCTGCAGAAGCTGAAGCGCGACGCCGAGGCCTACCTGGGCGAGAAGGTCACGGACGCGGTCATCACCGTCCCGGCCTACTTCAACGACTCCGAGCGCCAGGCGACGAAGGAGGCCGGTGAGATCGCGGGCCTGAACGTCCTGCGCATCGTCAACGAGCCGACGGCGGCCGCCCTGGCCTACGGCCTCGACAAGGACGACCAGACCATTCTCGTCTTCGACCTCGGTGGCGGCACCTTCGACGTCTCGCTCCTCGAGATCGGCGACGGCGTCGTCGAGGTCAAGGCCACCAACGGCGACAACCACCTCGGTGGCGACGACTGGGACCAGCGCGTCGTCGACTACCTGGTGAAGCAGTTCCAGAACGGCCACGGCGTCGACCTGTCCAAGGACAAGATGGCGCTCCAGCGCCTGCGCGAGGCCGCCGAGAAGGCGAAGATCGAGCTGTCCTCCTCCACGGAGACCTCGATCAACCTGCCCTACATCACGGCCTCCGCCGAGGGCCCGCTGCACCTGGACGAGAAGCTCACGCGCTCGCAGTTCCAGCAGCTGACCGCGGACCTGCTCGACCGCTGCAAGACCCCGTTCCACAACGTCATCAAGGACGCGGGCATCAACCTGTCCGAGATCGACCACGTGGTCCTGGTCGGCGGCTCCACCCGCATGCCGGCCGTCGCCGAGCTCGTCAAGGAGCTCACCGGCGGTCAGGACGCCAACAAGGGCGTCAACCCGGACGAGGTCGTCGCCATCGGCGCGACCCTCCAGGCGGGCGTGCTCAAGGGTGAGGTCAAGGACGTCCTGCTCCTCGACGTGACCCCGCTGTCCCTCGGCATCGAGACCAAGGGCGGCATCATGACCAAGCTCATCGAGCGCAACACCACGATCCCGACCAAGCGGTCCGAGATCTTCACGACGGCCGAGGACAACCAGCCGTCCGTGCAGATCCAGGTCTACCAGGGCGAGCGCGAGATCGCGGCGTACAACAAGAAGCTCGGCATGTTCGAGCTGACGGGCCTGCCGCCGGCCCCGCGCGGCGTCCCGCAGATCGAGGTCTCCTTCGACATCGACGCGAACGGCATCATGCACGTCACGGCCAAGGACCTCGGCACGGGCAAGGAGCAGAAGATGACCGTCACCGGCGGCTCTTCGCTCGGCAAGGACGAGGTCGACCGCATGCGCCAGGAGGCCGAGCAGTACGCGGACGAGGACCTGCGCCGCAAGGAGGCCGCCGAGTCCCGCAACCAGGGCGAGCAGCTCGTCTACCAGACGGAGAAGTTCGTCAAGGACAACGAGGACAAGGTCCCGGCCGACGTCAAGGCCGAGGTCGAGACGGCCGTCTCCGAGCTGAAGGAGAGCCTCAAGGGCGAGGACACGGCCGAGATCCGCACCGCGACGGAGAAGCTCGCCGCGGTCAGCCAGAAGCTGGGCCAGGCGATCTACGCCGACGCGCAGGCCGCCCAGGGTGCCGCCGGCGCCCCCGGTGACGCGGGCCAGGCCAAGGCCGACGACGACGTGGTCGACGCCGAGATCGTCGACGACGAGAAGCCGAAGGGTGGCGCTGCCTGATGTCGGAGGAGACCCCGGGATTCGACGAGAAGCCCGAAGTCCCCGCCGACGGCACGCCCGACGAGCCGGAGGCCGCCGACTCCGCCACGGAGGAGGAGGCGGCTCCGGCCGGGGGCGAGGCTGAGTCCGGCGGCCGGGAAACGGCGCTGCTGGCGCAGCTGGACCAGGCCCGTACGGCGCTCTCCGAGCGCACCGCGGACCTCCAGCGGCTCCAGGCCGAGTACCAGAACTACCGCCGCCGGGTGGACCGGGACCGGATCACCGTCAAGGAGGTCGCGGTCGCGTCCCTCCTGAGCGAGCTGCTCCCGACCCTGGACGACGTCGGCCGGGCGCGGGAGCACGGCGAGCTGGTCGGCGGCTTCAAGTCGGTGGCCGAATCGCTGGAGACGGTCGCCGCCAAGATGGGCCTGCAGCAGTTCGGCAAGGAGGGCGAGCCCTTCGACCCGACGATCCACGAGGCCCTGATGCACTCGTACGCGCCGGACGTCACCGAGACGACCTGCGTGGCGATCCTGCAGCCGGGGTACCGCATCGGCGAGCGTACGATCCGTCCCGCACGGGTCGCGGTGGCCGAGCCCCAGCCGGGGGCGGCCCCCAAGTCCGCGGGCTCCGACTCCGCGTCCGCGGAAGGCGAAGCACCGTCGGACAAGGACGCGGATGCCCCCGACGAGGGCTGATGCACCACACGTAGAGGCACGAGAGGAGGGACACCGGGGATGAGCACGAAGGACTTCGTCGAGAAGGACTACTACAAGGTCCTCGGTGTCCCGAAGGACGCCACCGAGGCCGAGATCAAGAAGGCGTACCGGAAGCTCGCCCGCGAGTTCCACCCGGACGCCAACAAGGGCGACGCCTCGGCGGAGGAGCGCTTCAAGGAGGTCTCCGAGGCGAACGACGTCCTCGGCGACCCCAAGAAGCGCAAGGAGTACGACGAGGCCCGCGCCCTGTTCGGCAACGGGGGCTTCCGCCCCGGTCCCGGCGGGGGCGGCGGCTTCTCCAACTTCGACCTCGGCGACCTCTTCGGCGGGCAGCAGCAGGGCGCTCCGGGCGGCTTCGGCGGCGGCCTCGGTGACGTCTTCGGCGGCTTGTTCAACCGCGGCGGCGCCGGCGCGGGCGCCGGTACGGGCACCCGTGCCCAGCCGCGCCGCGGCCAGGACATCGAGTCGGAGGTCACCCTCTCCTTCACGGAGGCGGTGGACGGGGCCACGGTCCCGCTCCGGATGTCCTCCCAGTCCCCCTGCAAGGCCTGTTCGGGCACCGGCGACAAGAACGGCACCCCCCGGGTGTGCCCGACCTGCGTCGGCACCGGCCAGGTCTCGCGGGGCAGCGGCGGCGGCTTCTCGCTGACCGACCCCTGTGCGGACTGCAAGGGCCGCGGCCTGATCGCGGAGACCCCCTGCGACATCTGCAAGGGCAGCGGGCGCGCCCGCTCCTCGCGCACCATGCAGGTCCGGATTCCGGCGGGCGTCTCCGACGGCCAGCGGATCCGGCTGCGCGGCAAGGGTGCGCCGGGCGAGCGCGGAGGTCCCGGGGGTGACCTCTACGTCGTCGTGCACGTCGACTCCCACCCGGTGTTCGGCCGCAAGGACGACAACCTGACGGTCACCGTCCCGGTGACCTTCGCCGAGGCGGCCCTGGGCGCCGAGATCAAGGTCCCGACCCTGAACGGCCCCTCGGTGACGCTGAAGCTGCCGGCGGGCACCCCCGGCGGCCGGACCATGCGGGCCCGCGGCAAGGGAGCGGTCCGCAAGGACGGCACCCGCGGCGACCTGCTGGTGACGGTGGAGATCGCCGTTCCGGCAGAGCTGTCGGACAAGGCGCGCGAGGCGCTGGAGACCTACCGCGAGGCGACGGAGTCGGAAGACCCGCGCTCCGCCCTGTTCGAGTCCGCGAAGGGAGCATGAGATGGACGGCCGCCGACGACAGTCCTCCCGTCTGGGTGGGGCGTACCAGCTCACCGACGAGACCCCGGTCTACGTGATCTCGGTGGCCGCCCAGCTCTCGGGTCTGCATCCGCAGACCCTGCGGCAGTACGACCGGCTCGGCCTCGTCTCCCCGGACCGTACGGCCGGCCGCGGCCGGCGGTACTCGGCCCGCGACATCGAGCTGCTCCGCACGGTGCAGGCGCTGTCCCAGGACGAGGGCATCAACCTCGCCGGCATCAAGCGGATCATCGAGCTGGAGAACCAGGTCGCCGCGCTCCAGCAGCGCGTGGCCGAGCTCTCCGCCGCGGTGGACGGCGCGGCGGCCACGCTCCAGGCCCGCGAGGCGCAGGTGCACGCCTCGTACCGGCGCGACCTGGTCCCGTACCAGCCGCCGCGGCCCGGCAGCGCCCTGGTCGTGTGGCGTCCCACGCCCAAGCGTCCGCTGGACTGAACGGACCGCCGGACCGAACCGTCCGCGCGCGATGTGTGCGAAGGCCCCGCCCGGTCCGCCGGCGGGGCCTTCGGCGTACGGGCGCGGGCGCCGTCAGAGCCGCGGCTCCCGGGCGGGGCCCGATACCCGGCCGAGGATGCCCGACTGGGCGATGAGGTAGCCCAGTTGGGCCCGGCTGCCGCTGCCCAGGGCGGTGGCGAGCTTGGCGATGTGCGCACGGCAGGTGCGGACGTTCATGCCCAGCCGACGGGCGATGGCCTCGTCCACGTGCCCTTCGACGAGGAGCTGGGCGATGGAGCGCTGCACGCCGGAGATGCCCGAGGGCGTGGGGTCGTAGGGGATCTGCTCGTTGAGCGGGGTCGCCCGGCGCCACAGCTGCTCGAAGACGCGCACCAGATAGCGCACGAGGGCCGGGTGGCGGAGCTCCAGGGCGATCTGCTGGTCGTCGCTGGCCGGTATGAAAGCGACCGATTCGTCACAGATGATGAGCCGCTCGACCAGCTCCTCCAACGTCCGGATCTCGACCTTCCCGCTGGCCATCCGGTCGACGTAGGCCATCGTGCCGCGGCTGTGCCGGACGGTGTGCTGGTAGAGGGTGCGCATGCTGACGCCGCGTCGGATGAGCGGCTGGTCCCGCTCGATCGCCTGGTTGAGAATGTGCTCGGAACGCCCGCCGCCCGGCTGGATGGTGAGCATTTCGCCCTGGCACTCGGCGGTCGCGACGTTCAGCGCCGCGTTGATCCTGTTGAATCCCTCCAGCACGGTGATCGCGTGCGTGGGTGCGGGGGTCAGCGCGCTGATGGCCATAAATGGCTCAAATGCTTCGGTAAGCTCGATGGAAGAGCGCCTGCGTTGCAGGATCTCCCTTTCCAGCGGGTGGAGGCGTTGAGCCAATGCCACCGAGGGTGGAACCGGGCGGAGCCAGTTGTCGTCGTCCGGATCAGGGTGCAGCAGCGCGAATTCCAGCAGGCAGGGCACCTGCTCGACCTCTTCGCGGGCGATTCGACCAGAGCTGAGCGCACTTGCGTACAGCTCGGCCCCGAGGTCGCACAGGGCCGTCACCGCATGGGGATGTGTCTGGTTTATGCGCATAGTCGGCAAATCTCCCACCCCCAGGGTCCTGCATGTACAGGAACATGATGCATCGCCACGGTGGCAATGGCGTGGCTCGATCAGTCATCGTCTGAGATGCGGGGGAGAGGAATCCATCAAGTGAGGACAACGTCGACCATGTACAAGAAATTGCTTCGCTCGGTGGCTGCCATTGCTCTCTCTTCGGCTGCTGCTGTCGGTGGAATCTCGCTCGCGGACAGCGACTGGGGCAGCGCGCCTGCCGACAGTGGCTGGGGGGCCGGTCCCACCGGCTCGAGCGACAGCGGCTGGGGGGCCGTCCAGGCCGACAGCGGGTGGGGACCGTCGTCGCCCAAGGACGACAGCGGCTGGGGGAACGCGCCGACCGGTGCGCAGACCGACAGCGGCTGGGGTGTGGGTGGGAAGTCGTCGGACGCATGACCCCCGACGACCGCGGCTTCCGCCGCGAAATGGCCTCTGCCTACCGCTCCGGCTGGCAGTTCATCGATCTCGCCACGGCGATCCCGTACTCCGGGGACTCGCTGATGGTCACCTTGTTCGGTCAGCCGATCGTCGTCGTGCGCGAGGAGGACGAGGACGTACGTGCCTATCGGTGCCTGCGCCGGCCTCGTGGCGCGCCGCAGCCCGTCCGCTGCGAGGTGCGCTACGGAATGGTCTTCGTCAACCTTGATCAGCGCGACCACCAGCTCTTCGAACCCGACATCACCACCGCCACCCCCCGCAGTGCCTGAAGCGATTCCCCCGTCGTTGCAGATCGCTCAGGCGCTTCCCCCACACAACGGCGCCATCGTGGACCTGACCACGATGGCGCCGTTGTGATGTCCGCGTCCAGTGCTCGACCGGACAAGTTGAATCCCGCGCGGCTCAGGCCCGCCCCATGGCCCTGTCCAGGGTGATCTCCACGACCACCCGGTCGGGATTGGGCGAGGGCACCCGCCCGTACCGCTGCGCGTAGCGCGCCACCGCGTCGGCGACCGACGCCTCGTCCGTACGGACCACCGCGCGCCCCTCCAGGGTGGCCCAGCGGCGCCCCTCCATCTGGCAGACCGCGACCCTCGCCCCCGCCGGCTCCGCGGCGCAGGCCACCAGGATGTTGCGGACCTTCCTGCTGTGCCTGTTGCTGATCACCCGGGCCAGCCCGACCCCGGGGTCGTACGTCACGCCCACCGGCACCACGTGGGGCGATCCGTCGGGCCGGTGCGTGGTCAGCGTGCAGACGTGCCGTTCCTGCCAGAAGGCGAGGTACTCGGGCGTCGGGTTGAGTACGTCGTGGGACATGGCCCGAAGGGTACGGGCACCGGCGGCTCCGGCCGGCCGCGGCCACCCCCGGGCAGGTCCGGCCGTATCGGGGCGCCGCCCGGCCGCATCGGGGCGCGCCGGGAGTACCGCTCTCTTGCTTGAGTGGAATAGACTCAACTTTGCATACGCTGTCTCTGTCATGGTTACCCCCTGGGGAGAGGAGAAGGCGCAGTGGACGCCGAGCTGACCAACAAGAGCCGGGACGCGCTGAACGCGGCCACCAGCCGGGCCGTCAAGGACGGCCATGCCGATCTGACCCCCGCGCACCTGCTGCTGGCGCTGCTCGCCGGCGAGGACAACGAGAACGTCATCGACCTGATCGCCGCGACCGACGCGGACCAGGCGGCCGTGCGCAACGGCGCCGAGCGGGTGCTCGCGGGCCTGCCCAGCGTCACCGGCTCCACGGTCGCGCCCCCGCAGCCCACCCGCGAGCTGCTCGCCGTACTGGCCGAGGCCGACGCCGAGGCGGGCAGGCTCGGCGACGAGTACCTCTCCACCGAACACCTCCTCATCGCCGTCGCCGCCAAGGGCGGCGCGGCCGGTGAGGCACTTTCCGGCCAGGGCGCGAGCGCGAAGAAGCTGCTGGCCGCATTCGAGGACGCACGAGGAGGACGCCGGGTGACCACCCCCGATCCCGAGGGCCAGTACAAGGCCCTGGAGAAGTTCGGCACCGACTTCACGGCCGCCGCGCGCGAGGGCAAGCTCGATCCGGTGATCGGCCGAGACCAGGAGATCCGCCGCGTCGTCCAGGTGCTCTCGCGCCGTACGAAGAACAACCCGGTGCTGATCGGCGACCCCGGCGTCGGCAAGACGGCCGTCGTCGAGGGCCTGGCCCAGCGCATCGTCAAGGGCGACGTCCCCGAGTCCCTGAAGAACAAGCGGCTCGTCTCCCTGGACCTCGGGGCGATGGTCGCCGGCGCCAAGTACCGCGGCGAGTTCGAGGAGCGGCTCAAGACCGTCCTCGGCGAGATCAAGTCGAGCGACGGCCAGATCATCACCTTCATCGACGAGCTGCACACCGTCGTCGGCGCGGGCGCCGGCGGGGACTCCGCCATGGACGCGGGCAACATGCTCAAGCCCATGCTGGCCCGCGGCGAGCTGCGCATGGTCGGCGCCACCACCCTCGACGAGTACCGCGAGCGCATCGAGAAGGACCCGGCGCTGGAGCGGCGCTTCCAGCAGGTGCTGGTCGCCGAGCCGTCCGTCGAGGACACGATCGCGATCCTGCGCGGGCTCAAGGGCCGCTACGAGGCCCACCACAAGGTGGTCATCAACGACAGCGCGCTGGTCGCCGCGGCCACCCTGTCCGACCGGTACATCACCTCCCGCTTCCTCCCCGACAAGGCCATCGACCTGGTGGACGAGGCCGCGTCCCGGCTGCGCATGGAGATCGACTCCTCCCCGCTGGAGATCGACGAGCTCCAGCGCTCCGTGGACCGCCTGCGGATGGAGGAGCTGGCGCTGAAGAACGAGTCCGACCCGGCCTCCCGCGAGCGCCTCGAGAAGATCCGCAAGGACCTCGCCGACAAGGAGGAGGACCTGCGGGGCCTCACCGCCCGCTGGGAGAAGGAGAAGCAGTCCCTCAACCGCGTCGGCGAGCTCAAGGAGCGCCTGGACGACCTGCGCGGCCAGGCCGAGCGCGCCCAGCGCGACGGCGACTTCGACTCCGCCTCGAAGCTGCTCTACGGGGAGATCCCCGGCCTGGAGCGCGAGCTGGCCGAGGCCACCGAGGAGGAGGCCGAGGCGACCAAGTCGGGCACGGCCAAGGACAGCATGGTCAAGGACGAGGTCGGTCCCGACGACATCGCCGACGTGGTCGGCGCCTGGACCGGCATCCCCGCGGGCCGCCTGCTGGAGGGCGAGACGCAGAAGCTGCTGCGCATGGAGGAGGGGCTGGGCCGCCGCCTGATCGGCCAGGGCGAGGCGGTACGCGCCGTCTCCGACGCCGTGCGCCGCACCCGGGCCGGCATCGCCGACCCGGACCGCCCGACGGGCTCGTTCCTCTTCCTGGGCCCGACCGGCGTGGGCAAGACGGAGCTGGCCAAGGCCCTCGCGGACTTCCTCTTCGACGACGAGCGGGCCATGATCCGCATCGACATGTCGGAGTACGGCGAGAAGCACAGCGTGGCCCGCCTCGTCGGCGCCCCGCCCGGCTACGTCGGCTACGAGGAGGGCGGCCAGCTCACCGAGGCCGTCCGCCGCCGCCCGTACAGCGTGGTGCTGCTGGACGAGGTCGAGAAGGCCCACCCCGAGGTCTTCGACGTCCTGCTCCAGGTCCTGGACGACGGCCGCCTCACGGACGGCCAGGGCCGCA
Organism: Streptomyces sp. NPDC058674; assembly: GCF_042716505.1. Lineage (NCBI taxonomy): Bacteria > Bacillati > Actinomycetota > Actinomycetes > Kitasatosporales > Streptomycetaceae > Streptomyces > Streptomyces sp. NPDC058674. Next base: position 108,612 of record NZ_JBHXSC010000009.1, on the reverse strand, counting down.
CCGTTGACTTCCGCAACACGATCCTGATCCTGACCTCCAACCTGGGCAGCCAGTTCCTGATGGACCCGGCCACCCCCGTGGAGCAGAAGAAGGAGCAGGTCCTGACCGTGGTCAGGAGCTCCTTCAAGCCGGAATTCCTCAACCGGCTGGACGACCTGGTGGTCTTCTCCGCGCTGAGCGGCGACGAGCTGGCCCACATCGCCCGGCTCCAGATCGGCCGGCTGGCCGCGCGGCTGGCCGAGCGGCGCCTCACCCTGGACGTGACGCCCGGGGCGCTGGCCTGGCTGGCGGACAAGGGCAACGACCCGGCGTACGGTGCGCGGCCGCTGCGCCGCCTGATCCAGACGGCGATCGGTGACCGCCTCGCCAAGGAGATCCTCTCGGGCGAGGTCCGGGACGGGGACACCGTGCGGGTCGACGTGGCGGGGGAGGACCTGCTGGTGGGCAAGGCCCGCTGAGGTCCGCTCCCGCCCCCGGCGCGGCCCCCGTGTCCGCCCGGAGCGGATCGGGGCGCCGGGGGTGGACACGGAGTGGGCGCGATGGTGGAGGATGAAGGTATCCGCACGAAGGGAAAATCACGGTGAGCATCGACCCGGCCTCGATTCCGAACTTCGGAGGGCAGCAGCCCGATCCGCAGGCCACAGGACCGGCGGGCCCCGTCGTCCCCGACCAGGATCTGGTCAAGCAGCTGCTGGAGCAGATGGAGCTCAAGTACGTCGTCGACGACGAGGGCGACCTCGCGGCGCCGTGGGAGGAGTTCCGCACGTACTTCATGTTCCGCGGCGAGGACGAGCAGCAGGTCTTCTCCGTGCGGACCTTCTACGACCGCCCGCACAAGATCGACGAGAAGCCGCAGCTGCTCGAGTCGATCGACGACTGGAACCGCCGCACCCTGTGGCCGAAGGTCTACAGCCACACCCACGACGACGGCTCGGTCCGTCTGATCGGTGAGGCGCAGATGCTGATCGGCACCGGCGTGAGCCTGGAGCACTTCGTGTCCTCCACGGTCAGCTGGGTCCGCGCGTCCATCGAGTTCGACAAGTGGCTCGTCGAGCAGCTCGGCCTGGAGAAGGACGTCGACTCCGCCGAGGGCGACGGGGACACGAACGGCGACGACGCGTAGGCGTCGCACGTCACAGCGGTACGCGTGCCACGAGCAGCAGGTAGAGCCCGTAGCCGCAGGAGAGCCCGGCCAGCCCCGCGGTCACCACGACCGAGGTGCGCAGCCGGGCTCTCGCCATCGCGGCGGCGACCGGCAGCAGCAGCGGGAAGGCCGGGAGCAGGAAACGGGGCTTCGACTCGAAGAAGCCGGCGCCGCCGAAGGTGATCAGCAGCAGCACCCCGGTGTAGGCGAGCAGGGCCGGCGGGGTCCGGTCCAGCACCAGCAGCACCGCCAGCAGCCCCGCCGCGGCCAGCAGCACCACGGTCACTGTGGTCGCGAGCGGTACGTGCCCGCCGGTCAGCACGCGCTCCGCGGAGCGCAGCGCCCCGACGCCGAAGTCGAAGCGGGAGCCCCAGCGCCGCTGCACGGTGAAGTAGCCGCCGAGCGGGTCGTCCACCCGCATCCCGACGGCGAGGACGTACGCGGCCCAGCCCGCCGGGGCCAGCAGCCCGGCCGTCCACACCGCGGGCGACCGGGAGCCGCGCACGACGACCGCGTGCAGCGCGACGGCGCACACGGCGGCCGCGACGGCGAGCCCGGTGGGCCGGGTCAGCCCGGCGAGGACGGCGAGGCCCGCGGCCCACAGCCACCGGCCCCGCAGCAGGGCGTACAGGGCCCAGGCGGCGAGCGCGGCGAGCAGGGACTCCGTGTAGGCCATGGTCAGCACCACGGCGTGCGGCAGGGCCGCCCACAGGGCCACGAGCAGCAGCCCGGCGCGGGCCCCGGCGAGGCGCTCCCCGACCCGGTAGACGCCGAGGGCGGCGACCGCGGCCGCCGCCCAGGCGACGAAGAGCCCGGCGGCCATGAGGCCGCCGGGCAGCACCGCCGAGACGGCCCGTATCAGCACCGGGTACAGCGGGAAGAAGGCGTAGTCGCTCTGGACGGAGCCGGTGCCGGGCCACATCAGGGTGCGCCCGTAGCCGTGGCCGGCTATCCCCAGGTACCAGCCGGAGTCCCAGGACCCGCCGAGGACCTGGATGGGGTCGCGCCCCGCCCACCAGGCCCCGAGTCCGAGCACGAGGACCCCGGCGCCCCGCACGGCGGTGAACACCCCCAGCGCGAGCACGGTCGCCGGGACGGCGGAGCGGACGGCCTTGAGGGCCCGGACCTCCAGGGGCGACGCGGACACCCAGGCTCGGCCCGTTGCCATCCATCCCGACTTTCCTGAGCTTCGTGATCACGCTCATCCGACGATGAGACCTTCGGGCACTTTCCAGGCCGCCAGCTTCACACCGGCCCCGCCCACCCCGCAACCACCCGGGTGTCCCCCGGCCTACAGCCGCCGCAACCGCGCCGCCGCCTCCCGGAGCACCTCGGTCTTCTTGCAGAACGCCCAGCGGACCTGGGTGGCTCCGGCGGACGTGTCGTCGTAGAAGACCTGGTTGGGGATGGCGACCACCCCGCAGCGCTCGGGCAGGGCGCGGCAGAAGGCGAGGCCGTCCTTCTCGCCGAGAGGGGTGATGTCGGTGGTGATGAAGTAGGTGCCCTGCGGGCGGAAGACCCGGAAGCCGGCCGCTGTCAGACCGTCGGCGAGGATGTCGCGCTTGGCCGCCAGGTCGGTGCGCAAGCCGTCGTAGTAGGAGTCCGGGAGGGCGAGGGCCTCGGCGATCGCGTACTGGAAGGGGCCGGACGCGACGTAGGTGAGGAACTGCTTGGCGGTCCGGACCGCGGACACCAGCTCCGGCGGGCCGGTGACCCAGCCGACCTTCCAGCCGGTGAACGAGAACGTCTTGCCGGCCGAGGAGATGGAGACCGTGCGCCCGCGCATGCCGGGCAGGCCGGCCAGGGGCGTGTGGGCGCCCTCGAAGACCAGGTGCTCGTACACCTCGTCCGTGACGACGAGGAGGTCGCGCTCGACCGCGAGCTCGGCGACCGCGGCCAGTTCGGCGGGCCCCAGCACCGTGCCCGTCGGATTGTGCGGGGTGTTGAGCAGGATCAGGCGCGTGCGCGCGGTGACCGCCGCGCGCAGCTCGTCCGGGTCCAGGGCGAAGGCGCCGGCGTGCGGGCGCAGGGTGACCGGGACGCGGACCGCGCCGGCCATCGCGATGCAGGCCGCGTACGAGTCGTAGAACGGCTCCAGCGCGATGACCTCGTCACCCGGTTCCAGGAGGGCGAGGAGGGCGGCCGCGATGGCCTCGGTGGCGCCCGCCGTGACCAGGACCTCGGTGTCGGGGTCGTAGGAGAGCCCGTAGAAGCGCTGCTGGTGCGCGGCGACCGCGGTGCGCAGCTCCGGGACGCCGGGGCCGGGCGGGTACTGGTTGCCGCGGCCCGCGAGGACCGCGCGGGAGGCCGCCTCGGCGATCTCGGCCGGCCCGTCGGTGTCGGGGAAGCCCTGGCCGAGGTTGATCGACCCGGTGCGGGTGGCGAGCGCCGACATCTCCGCGAAGATCGTGGTGCCGAAGGGTGCCAGCCGGCGGTTCAGGAACGGGCGGTTGCTGCTCACGGATGCGGTCATGGGCGCCATCCTGCGGGGAACCTCTGGACTTGCTCAAGTGTGCTTTGGCCCGCTCGGCCGGGGGGCATTCCCCTGTCACACGGGACGCGGGGATCCCGTCCCCCCGGGAGACCGGGGCGTGAGAGAGGGGGCGGGCTTCATGTTCGTCTTCGTTGTGATCGTTCTGGTGCTGGTCATCGCCTTCGTCGTGACCGTGGCGGTCCGCTCCTTCAGGAGCGGCTACTCGTCCGCGGGCGACCACGGCGGCGGCGGGGGCCGCCGCAGCACCAGCTGGTGGGCGGGCGGGACCGCTTCCTCCGGTTCGAGCACGAGCGCGTGTTCGAGCGGATCGTCCTCCTGTGGATCCTCCTCGTCCTGCGGCGGATCGTCGTCGTCCTGCGGCGGCGGGGGGTGCGGTTCCAGCTGACACGGGGCAGCCGGCATCGCACGGGCGGGGCGTCCGACGGTCTGGAATCCGTCGGGCGCCCTCCTGTCCGCGCATGCACGGCGACGCGCGGGACGCAACCCGTTGAACACGTGAACTGCGAGGCCCCCGGGGGGATGTAACCCCCTCCAAGTTGGGTAAAAGCGCTGTGAGTGCCGTGCCTTTCATGATTCCCTCGGTTGAGTAGACCAGTCCTCGGACCTCCCTGGACTTCCTGTGGACCCGTGCCGGTGTCCCCCCACCCGTTGACTACCGCTGGCGGGCCCCGGCCCCTCTCCCTCGCGCGTTTGCGGAGCCGACTCATGCTCACGACCCTCCAGACCTCCTATACCGACACGCGTGCCGCCGATCTCGCCTGGGCCCTGGGTCGGGACCGGCTGCCCGCCCTGGCCGTACTGAATCTCGAACTGGATGGCGCAAAGGTGGAGTTGCGCCTGCTGGGAGCCTCCCATCAGGTACTTCTCGAGGAGGGCGAGGTGCTCTGCTCGGAGACCGTCGCCTGCATGCCGGGCAGCAGCACGCCGCTGCCGCTCGGCGTGGCCAAGCGGGTGGGCGACTGGGAGTACGAGTTCGCCGCGCGGGTCGAGACCCTGTCCCGCGGCTCCTTCGCGGGCCGTGCCCAGGAACTGCTGGAGCTGGTCTCCGACCACCCGAACGGACTAGCGGGCACCTTCCCGGGCAGTCCGCACGCCTTCACCGCCCTGCTCGCGCAGCGCCACGAGGGCCAGGTGCGCTGGCGCACCTGGCACGCCTACCCGCAGGAGGGCCAGCTGGTCGCCACCCGGACCCGGGTGGGCGTGCGGACGGGCGCCGCGGCGGCCGTCCTGGCGGACTCGGTGCTGCTCTAGGCCGTCCGGGCGCGGACGGGGTGGACCGGTTGCGCCAACTGGCCCAACCGGCACGCCACTTACACCCATGTGGGTGACAGGGTGCGCGTGGGCCGTAACGTACGGTTCGCTTCATGATCGACCGTTCCGTCCCCCGCCGGGTGCTCCCGGCTCCGGAGCCGCGGGGCGCGGAGTCCGTCCCGGCCGCCCTGCCCGTACGGCCCCGGACCGGCCGACTCCTCGTCCTGGCCACCGTGTTCGTCTGCGCCGCCTGCGGGCTCGTGTACGAACTGGAGCTGCTCGCCCTCGGGTCCTACCTGATCGGCGATTCCGTCACCCAGGCGTCGGTCGTGCTGTCCGTCATGGTCTTCGCCATGGGCGTCGGCTCCCTGCTCGCCAAGCGGCTCCGGCACCGCCCCGCCTTCGGCTTCGGGGCGATCGAGGCCGGGCTCGCCCTGCTCGGCGGGCTCTCCGCCATGGCGCTGTACGCGAGCTTCGCCTGGCTGGGCCAGTCGCAGACCGCGCTCGTCGCCTTCGCCTTCGCCATCGGGGTGCTGATCGGTGCGGAGATCCCCCTGCTCATGGTGCTCATCCAGCGCATCCGCAGACAGGACGCGGGCGGGGCCGTCGCCGACCTCTTCGCCGCCGACTACGTGGGCGCCCTGGTCGGCGGCCTCGCCTTCCCGTTCCTGCTGCTCCCGCTCGTCGGCCAGCTCACCGGAGCCCTGGTCACGGGCACCGTCAACGTCATCGCCGGCGGCGGGATCGTGCTGTGGCTGTTCCGGCACGACCTGAGCCGGCGCTGCCGCTGGCTGCTGATCGCCGTCAACGTGGGCGTCCTGGCCGTGCTCGGCTGCGCGACCGTCCTCGCCGACGACTTCGAGCGGGTGGCCCGGCGCGCCGTCTACGGCGGCGAAGTGCGCGTCGCCGTCCAGACCGAGGTGCAGGAACTGGTGCTCACCGGACCCCGGACCGGCTCCCCCCGCTCCCTCGACCTGTACCTCGACGGGCGGTTGCGGGTCAGCGGCTACGACGAGTACCGCTACCACGAGGCCCTCGTGCACCCGGCCATGACCGGCCCCCACGGCCGCGTACTGGTCCTCGGCGGCGGTGACGGGCTGGCCGCGCGCGAGGTGCTGCGCTACCCCGACGTCGCCACCGTCACCGTCGTCGAGCTCGATCCCGGCGTGGTCCGCCTGGCCCGCACCGATCCGATGCTCTCCGCGCTCAACGCCGGGGCGTACGAGGACCCGCGGCTGGGCGTGGTCCACCAGGACGCCTTCCGCTGGCTGCGCGGTCCGGCCGCCCGGGACCGGTACGACGTCATCGTCTCCGACCTCCCCGACCCGGGCATCACCCCCAGTACGAAGCTGTACTCGCAGGAGTTCTACGGGCTGGCCGCGCGCGCCCTGCGCCCCGGGGGCCGGCTCGCCGTGCACGCCGGTTCGCTGGCCGGCCGGCCGCGGTCGTTCTGGACCGTGGAGTCCACCCTGCGCGCGGCCGGCCTGCGGACCGCCCCCTACAGCGCGGGCGGGCGCCTGTCGGGCTTCCCCGCGGGGCCCGACCGGAGCCCGCGGGGCGCCGCCGAGGCGCCGCCGCAGGACTGGGGCTTCCTCCTGGCCGCCCGCGACCAGGTGCCCCCGCTGCGGGTGGACCGCGACACGCCGGGCCTGCGCGCGCTGTCGACGGGTTCCCTCCAGGACGCCGCACGCGACGCGGAACGGACCCGGATGGCGGGACTCCCGCCGTCGACCCTGCCGCACCCGCGGTATTCGTGACCCGGTGCGGTCTCGTCGGTAGGCTCGACCGCATGGAGCATCAGGTGTTCGTTCCGGTCCCGGCAGAAGACCTCCGCGCCGTACTGCGCGACCCCGGCCGGGTCGCCCGGTGCGTCCCGGGACTCCAACAGGACGCCGATTCCCGGTCCGGGCCGCTCTCGGGCCGGCTGAAGGTCCGGGTGGGCGGGCACACCGTGACCTACCGGGGAGCCCTGACCGTCGTGGAACGGGACCCGGACCACTACCGCGTCGCCGGTGAGGGCGTGGAGGTGCGGGGGCAGGGGACCGTGACGTTCTCCCTCGCGCTCCGGCTGTCCCCGGTGGACGGCGGTACCCGGCTGGACCTCGGCGCGGAGGGCGCCGCCGACGGGCGGGCCGCGGCCTTCGCCCCGGAGGCCGCCGCCACCGCCGTGCGGCGGCTGCTGGACCGGGCCGCCGAGCAGCTGGGCTCCGCGGCGGCGGGCGCGCGGGGCGCCGAGGGCGTGCCGGGTGCGCCGGGTGTCGGGAACGTGCCGGGTGTCGGGGGCGGTGCCGCCGCTGCGGCGGGGCCCGGGTCCGGGGGAGCCGACCGGCCGGCGGCCGGAGCGGCCGGTGCCGGTGCGGACCCCGACCCCGATCCCGACGCCGGCACCGCCGACGAATCGGACGACTCTGACCCCGTCGCCGAGGGGGAGCGCGTCGAGGGCGCCGAAGGCGTCGGAGACGGCGCGGAGGACGTCACCGAGGTCACCGCGTCCGTGTTCGAGACCGAGGTCCCGGCGCCGTCCCTCGACCCGTTCCTGGCGGGCCGGCCGGAGGACCCGGAGGGGAGCCCCCGGCCCCCGGCCGAGGCCGCCCACGCCCGCCGCACGATGATCGGCCGCAGCGCCGAGGAGGTGGACCACGCGCCACCGCGCGGCCGGTACGCCCCCGTCCCCGCACCCGCCGCCACCACGGCCGGCGACAACCTGCGCTGGCTGGCCCCGGCCGCCGCCCTCGCCGTGGCCTCGGCGGTGGTGCTCGGCCGGGCCCTGCGCCGCCGCCGCTGACCACCCTCCGTCCGCATTAGGGTCGGCAGCATGAGTACGCAACTGAGCGCCGGCGGCGCCGAGGTGACCGTCGACCAGGAGAACGGCTGCCGGATCAGCAGCCTGCGCATCGACGGGACGGAACTGCTGCGCCAGGGCCCGCACTACGGGGCCTTCCCCATGGTGCCGTGGTGCGGGCGGACCGCGAACGGCCGGTTCGTGGACGGTGCGGCCGTGCACCAGCTGCCGGTCAACCACCCCCCGCACGCCATCCACGGCTTCGGCCGCGACGCCGCCTGGCGCCCGGCCCGTACCGGTCCCGCGGACGCCGTCTTCACGTACGACCTCGCCGACCCGTGGCCGTACCCCGGCCGGGTCACCCAGATCGTCGAGCTGTCCGAGGCCGCGCTGACGCTGACCATGGGCGTCGAGACGTACGGGGACTCCTTCCCGGCCCAGGCGGGCTGGCACCCGTGGTTCCACCGCAACCTGGGGACCGGGCAGGACGTGCACGTCGACTTCACGGCCGGGTGGCAGGAGGAGCGCGGCGCCGACCACCTCCCCACCGGCAAGCGGATCGACCCGCGGCCCGGCCCCTGGGACGACTGCTTCGGCATGCCCGACGGGGTGGACGTCACCCTCACCTGGCCGGGCGCGCTGGAGCTGAGGATCACCAGCCGGGCCGAATGGGTGGTCGTCTACGACGAGGAGGCCGAGGCCGTCTGCGTGGAGCCGCAGTCCGGCCCGCCGAACGGGCTCAACACGCTGCCCCGCCTGGTCACGCCCGTGGACCCGCTGGAGATCTCCACCACGTGGACCTGGCGGTGGCTGCCGTAGAGCCGAATTAAGCTCAGGGTCATGACTGACGTACACGATGCGCTTCTGCAGCAGATCAAGGACAAGGCCGTCGTGCACGGCAAGGTGACGCTCTCCTCGGGCCGTGAGGCCGACTACTACATCGACCTGCGACGGATCACCCTCGACGGCGAGGCCGCCCCGATGGTCGGTCAGGTCATGCTCGACCTGACCGCGGAGCTCGCCTTCGACTGCGTCGGCGGCCTGACGCTGGGCGCCGACCCGGTCGCGACCTCGATGCTGCACGCCTCCGCCGCGCGCGGTCAGCGCCTGGACGCCTTCGTCGTCCGCAAGGCGCAGAAGGCGCACGGCATGCAGCGCCGCATCGAGGGCGCCGACGTGCAGGGCAGGCGCTGCCTGGTGGTCGAGGACACCTCGACCACCGGCGGGTCCCCGCTGACGGCCGTCGAGGCGGTCCGCGAGGCGGGCGGCGAGGTCGTCGCCGTCGCCACGATCGTCGACCGCGGTGCCGCGGACGCCATCGCGGCCGCTGGTCTGCCCTACCTCACCGGCTACCGCCTGGAGGACCTCGGCCTGTCCTAGGCCCTGTCGTCAAAGTCCCGCCTGGCCCGCGCCAAACGCCGTTGCAGTACCAGGCCACCCGGTCGCGCGGGCGGACCGGCGGCGAAGTCGCGCCGGACTTGCGGCGCCGCAACCGGGGGCCAAGGTCCCGGGGCGCCCTGGGAACGCCTCTGACCTGCCTTTTCGTCCGGGCCGGGATGTTTCACGTGAAACATCCCGGCCCGTTCGGCGCTTCGGGTGCGACCGCCGGGGTGGAGTGTCGCGCGGAGTCTGGAAAGATAGGCGCGACGATGACGTCGCCCCCAGGTCAGGGCCCGCAATAAGCACACTCCCCGCACATCCAAGGAGCGGACAGATGCCCATCGCAACCCCCGAGGTCTACAACGAGATGCTCGACCGGGCGAAGGCAGGCAAGTTCGCCTACCCGGCCATCAACGTGACCTCCACGCAGACCCTGCACGCCGCCCTGCGCGGCTTCGCGGAGGCCGAGAGCGACGGCATCATCCAGATCTCCACCGGTGGTGCGGAGTTCCTGGGTGGCCAGTACAACAAGGACATGGTCACGGGCGCCGTCGCCCTGGCGGAGTTCGCGCACGTCGTGGCCGCGAAGTACGGCATCACGGTCGCGCTGCACACGGACCACTGCCCCAAGGACAAGCTGGACGGCTACGTGCGTCCGCTCCTGGAGGTCTCCGCCGAGCGCGTGGCCCGCGGTCTGAACCCGCTCTTCCAGTCGCACATGTGGGACGGCTCCGCCGAGACCCTGGCCGACAACCTGGCCATCGGCCAGGAGCTGCTCGCCAAGGCCGCCGCCGCGAAGATCATCCTCGAGGTCGAGATCACCCCGACCGGCGGTGAGGAGGACGGCGTCAGCCACGAGATCAACGACGAGCTGTACACCACCGTCGACGACGCGCTGCGCACCGCCGAGGCCCTGGGCCTGGGCGAGAAGGGCCGCTACCTGCTGGCCGCCTCCTTCGGCAACGTCCACGGCGTCTACAAGCCGGGCAACGTCGTCCTGCGCCCCGAGCTCCTCAAGGACCTCCAGGCCGGTGTCGGCGAGAAGTACGGCACGTCCTCGCCGTTCGACTTCGTCTTCCACGGCGGCTCGGGCTCCACGGCCGAGGAGATCGCCACCGCGCTGGAGAACGGCGTCGTGAAGATGAACCTCGACACCGACACCCAGTACGCCTTCACCCGCCCGGTCGCGGACCACATGTTCCGCAACTACGACGCGGTCCTGAAGGTCGACGGCGAGGTCGGCACGAAGTCCAAGTACGACCCCCGCACCTGGGGCAAGGCCGCCGAGGCCGGCATGGCCGTCCGCGTCACCGAGGCGTGCGCGAACCTGCGCTCCACGGGTACCCGGCTGAAGTAGCGGACACCGCTCCACGGCAGGACACCTCCGGGGGTCTGCCGGTCCTCCCGGACCGGCAGGCCCCCGCGGCCGTTTCGGCCCCATCCCTGCCCCAGTCCGTCCTCCTCCGGCCCTGCTCCGGTCCGACCCCGGCGCGGCCCGGCGGCTCCGCGCCGCCCGCCGGTCCGACAGACTGTGCGCATGTCCATTCACCAGAACCTGCTCGGGGGCCCCGCCCCCACCCACCTCCCCGACGAGCCGGGCCGCGAGGCCATCGCCGCCGGTACCCCCGCCGTCGAGGTGGCGGCCGCGCACCCGACCTCCTCCCTCGCCTGGGCGGTCCTCGCCGACGACGCCTTCGCCGCCGGCAGCACGGTCGAGTCGTACGCCTACGCGCGCACCGGCTACCACCGCGGCCTCGACGCCCTGCGCCGCGCCGGCTGGAAGGGCCACGGCCCGGTGCCGTGGGAGCACGAGCCGAACCGCGGCTTCCTGCGCGCGCTCAACGCCCTGGCCCGTGCGGCCGAGGCCATCGGCGAGAAGGAGGAGTACGAGCGCTGCTCGACCTTCCTGCGCGACTCCTCCGCGACGGCGGCGGACGCACTCGGCGCCTGACGGCCCGACCGGCCCCACCCGGCGGTGGGTGGCGCAGGGCGCGAAGCCGTGAACTGCGTCACTCCCCGCTGGAGCGCCGGCGCGGGCTGGTCCTATGATGCGGGCAGGGGACCGGAGCTCCACTCACCTCACGGAAGGAGCGGACCGCTACCCGGAAGCACGTGTCGAGGAGACAGAAATGTCGAACACCCTTGATGCCTCCGGAGTCGGCGGGTCGGAAACCCCGAACCTCGACTTCGACGGCACCACCCCGTACGAGGACTACGTCCAGGCGGACGTCCTCACCCACCTCCAGCACCTGCGCTCCGACGATCCGGGCGAGATGGTCTTCCTGGTGACGACCCAGGTCATGGAGCTGTGGTTCACGGTCATCGTCCACGAGTGGGAGACCGCCGCGAAGGCGGTCCGCGAGGACGACCTTCCGGTCGCGATGGACGCGCTGAAACGATCCCTCCGCGAGTTGGAGGCCCTCAACGCCTCCTGGCGCCCGCTCGCCCAGCTCACCCCCGGGCAGTTCAACTCCTACCGCTCCGCCCTCGGCGAGGGGTCCGGATTCCAGTCCGCGATGTACCGCCGGATGGAGTTCCTGCTCGGCGACAAGTCCGCCTCCATGCTGGTCCCGCACCGGGGCGCCCCGCGCGTCCACGCGGAGCTGGAGAAGGCCCTGCACGAACCGGGCCTGTACGACGAGGTGCTGCGGCTGCTGGCCCGCCGCGGCCTCTCCGTCCCGGCCGCCGTCCTGGACCGCGACCTCTCGCAGCGCTACGAGCCCTCGCCCGAGGTCGAGGCCGCGTGGACCGCGCTGTACGCCGACCCGGACTCCCACCCGGACCTCCACCGCCTCGGCGAGGTGCTGACGGACGTCGCGGAGCTGGTCTGGCGCTGGCGCAACGACCACTTGGTGGCCACCCGCCGCGCGATGGGCGCGAAGACCGGAACCGGCGGCTCCGCGGGCGTGACGTGGCTGGAGAAGCGCGCCGCGAAGAACGTCTTCCCGGAGCTCTGGACGGCGCGCAGCCATGTCTGAGCCGATATCCACGCAGGGCCCGACCGCCACGCCGGGCCCGACCACCGCATCCGGCCCGGCGGGGCCCGCCGATCTGCGGGCGCGCGCCGCGCAGCTGGACGCAGCGGACGCCCTCGCCGGACTGCGCGACCGCTTCAGCCTCCCCGAGGGCGTCGTCTACCTGGACGGGAACTCCCTCGGCGCCCTCCCGGCCGCGGTGGCGGACCGCACGGCGGACGTGGTCACCCGGGAATGGGGCGAGCTGCTCATCCGCTCCTGGGACGAGTCCGCCTGGTGGACCGCCCCCGAGCGGATCGGCGACAAGCTCGCCCCGCTCGTCGGCGCGGCCCCCGGCCAGGTCGTGGTCGGCGACTCCACCAGCGTCAACCTCTTCAAGGCGCTGGTGGGCGCCGCCCGGCTGGCGCAGGCGGCCCGTCCGGGGCGCACCCGGATGCTCGTCGACGCGGCGACCTTCCCGACCGACGGCTACATCGCCGCCTCGGCGGCCCGGATGACCGGCCTCACCGTCACCCCGGTCGACCCCTCGCACGCCGGGGACGCGATGGACGCGGACACCGCCGTGGTCCTGCTCAACCACGTCGACTACCGCACCGGCCGGCTCCACGACCTGGCCGGACTCACCGCGGCGGCCCGCGCCGCCGGGGCGGTCGTCGTCTGGGACCTGTGCCACTCGGCCGGAGCCCTGCCCGTCGGCCTCGACGAGCACGGCGTGGACCTCGCGGTCGGCTGCACGTACAAGTACCTCAACGGCGGCCCCGGCGCCCCCGCGTACCTCTACATCGCCGACCGGCACCAGGCGGCCTTCGACTCGCCGCTCCCCGGCTGGAACGGCCACGCCGAACCCTTCGCCATGAATCCGGGCTACGTCCCGGCGGACGGGGCCCGGCGCGGCCGGGTCGGCACCCCGGACATCCTGTCCATGCTGGCCCTGGAGTCGGCGCTCGACGCCTGGGACGGGGTCTGCGTCGAGGCCGTACGCGCCAAGTCGCTCGCGCTGACCGACTTCTTCCTCGCATGCGTGGCGGAGTACGTCCCGCCGGGCCGGGTCGAGTCGGTCACCCCGGTCCGGCATGCCCACCGCGGCAGCCAGGTCTCGCTGCGCACGGAGAACGCCCGCGAGGTCATGGCGGAGCTCATCGCCCGGGGTGTCGTCGGGGACTTCCGGGCCCCCGACGTCCTGCGCTTCGGCTTCACCCCGCTCTACGTCGGATTCGCCGACGCGGAGCGTGCCGCACGGACACTGGGTCACATCTTCGGGTGACCCGGTAGCGAAACGTCACCTCACGCGGCGGGCGGGGCTACGGCTCCGCCCGCCGCCGTACTGCGCGGCCCCCGCACGGAGCGGGGCCTTCCGGACTGATACGGTCCCGCTCTGCCGGAAGGCCGGAACATCTGTCCCCGCTGTCCCACGCGTTACCGAGAGGTTGAGCCGATGACGGACCCCGACGCAGTGGAACGGGATGCCGCCGAGGCCGCCTCGGCGTTCTCCCATCCGCCCGTCGCGCCGGACGTGACCGCCGCCTACGGGGACCACCCCGACCAGGTCGTCGACTTCTACGCCCCCCGCGGGCGGTCCGCGGGCGCCGCCCCCCTGGTGGCGGTGCTCCACGGCGGCGCCTGGCGGGCGCCGTACGACCGGCAGCACGTCACCCCCTTCGCGGACTTCCTGGCCCGACGGGGTTTCGCCGTCGCCAACATCGAGTACCGGCGCGGCAGTTCCGTGCCGCACCAGAACGCCGACGCTCCGGTGGCCGGGCGCTGGCCCGAGACCTTCGACGACGTCGCCGCCGCACTGGACGCCCTTGCGGACCTCGCCGCGTCCGCGCTCCCGCAGGCCGATGCCCGTCGTACCGTCGTCACGGGCCACTCGGCCGGCGGCCACCTCGCGCTGTGGGCCGCGGCCCGGCACGTCCTGCCCGCGGGCTCCCCGTGGAAGCTGCCCGCCGCGCCGATGCTGCGCGGCGTGGTGGCGCTGGCCCCCGTCGCGGACTTCACCGTGGCGCAGGAGCTGGGAGTGTGCGGCGGCGCCGCCGGCCAACTCCTCGGCGGCGCCGACCGCTTCGCGGAGCGTCTGCCGTACGCGGACCCGGCGGCCCTGCTGCCGACCGGGATCGCCACGGCGGTGGTCCAGGGCCGCGGGGACGTCGTGGTCCCGGAGCGGGTGGCGGAGTCGTACGTGGCCGCGGCCGCCCGGGCGGGCGAGCTGGTCGGGCTGACGCTGCTGGACGGCGTCGGCCACTTCCCGCTGATCGATCCGGCGGCGGACGCGTGCGCGGTGGTCGCGGAGGAGGTCGCGCAGCTCGCCTGGTAGCCGGCCGGGCGGCGCGGTCGCGCACCCCCGGCGGTCGGCGGGCGGCGGTCGGGACGTCGGCCGGTCAGGACGCCGGCGGTCGGCGTTCAGGAGGTCGGCTTGTGGCCCGGGTACACGTGGTCCGGGGCCACGATGGCGGTGACCGCCTCGCCGAAGAGGGTGCTCGGTTCCTGGCCGTCGACCGCGACGTCGGTGTTCAGCTCGATGACCATCGTGGCGTCGGCCTCCGGGAGGTACACGGTGAGGGTCTGGTACCCGGGGATCGAGCCGTTGTGCCCGATCCAGCCCTGGACGTCGAAGATGCCCAGGCCGTAGCCCGCCCCCGGGATGTTCCCGACCGGCCGGGTCCTGAGGCGTTCCGCCTGGGTCGCGGGCTTCAGCAGGGTGCCCGTGGCGACGGTCTTCGCCCAACTGCGCAGGTCCTGGAGGTTCGAGATCATCGCTCCGGCGGCCCAGGCCCAGGACGGGTCCCAGTCGGTGGAGTTGACGATCCTCCCGGAGGCGCTCTGGTTGGTGTAGCCCTGCGGGTGCGGGTCGGGATACCGGTTGCCGACCGGGAAGAGGGTGGCGCCCAGGCCGGCCGGCACGAGGACGTCCTCGTTGACGACCTCGTGCAGCGGGCGCCCGGTGATCTTCTCCACCACCAGGCCGAGCAGGATGAGGTTGGTGTTGGAGTACTCGAACTCGGCGTCGGGGGCGAACTGCACCGGGTGCTTGAAGGAGTAGGCGAGCAACTCCTGCGGGGTGAAGGGCCGGTCGGGGTTCGTCTCCAGCGCCTTGTCGAAGTCAGGGTCCTCGCTGTAGTTGAAGAGCCCGCTGCGCATGCCCGCCAGCTCCCGCAGCGTGATCTCGTCGCCGTTGGGGACGCCGGGGACGTACTTCCCGATGGGGTCGTCCAGGCCGGCCTTCCCCTGGTCGACGAGCTGGAGCAGCGCGGTGACCGTGAACGTCTTGGTCTCGCTGCCGATGCGGAAGTTCAGGTCGGTCTCCATCGGGGCGCCGGTCGCCTTGTCCGCCACGCCGAAGGTCTTCACGTAGCTGCCCTTGCCGGGGGCCCACAGGCCCACGATCACACCGGGGACCTTGGTCTCCGCAAGGGTCTTGGCGATGGCCGCGTCCAGCTTCGCCCTGACGGCCGGGGTCAGCTCGACGAAGGCGGTGTCATCGGCCGGTGAGGGAGTGGCCGCCGCGTGGGAGGGGGCCGCGCCCAGCGGGGCGATGAGGGCGGAAGCCGCCGCGACGGCCACGCAGGCCCGGCGCAGGCGTATGAAGGTCGGGTTCACCGCACAGCCTCCTGTCGTCCGGGGGAGCCGGAACGGCATTCCCAGGCTAGGGCCGGACGGGTGAGCGCGCGCGGCGGGCGGCAGGCCGCGGGCGGCGCGCGGCGGGCTCCGGATCGCGGCACCGGCGGATGCGGGGGCGCGCGGAGGTGACCGCCGGCCGGAGCCCCCGGCCCGGGGCGTGCGGAAGGGGCGGGACGCGGTGCGTCCCGCCCCTTCCGCGTGCTGCCTACAGGAACGAGTTGATCTCGATCGTCTCGGTCCGGCCGGGGCCGACGCCGATCGCGGAGATCGGGGCGCCCGACATCTCCTCGAGGGCCTTGACGTACGCCCGGGCGTTCGCCGGGAGGTCCTCGAAGGTCTTCGCCTTGGTGATGTCCTCGGACCAGCCGGGGAGGTATTCGTAGATCGGCTTCGCGTGGTGGAAGTCGGTCTGCGAGTAGGGGAGCTCCTCGACGCGCTTGCCGTCGATCTCGTACGCGACGCAGACCGGGATCTGCTCCCAGCCGGTCAGCACGTCCAGCTTGGTGAGGAAGAAGTCGGTCAGGCCGTTCACGCGGGTCGCGTAGCGGGCGATCGGCGCGTCGAACCAGCCGCAGCGGCGGTCACGGCCGGTGGTCACGCCGCGCTCGCCGCCGATGCGGCGCAGGTCCTCGCCGTCCTTGTCGAACAGCTCGGTCGGGAACGGGCCGGCGCCGACGCGGGTCGTGTACGCCTTCAGGATGCCGATGACGCGGCTGATCTTCGTCGGGCCCACACCGGTACCGGTGCAGGCGCCGCCCGCGGTCGGGTTCGAGGAGGTGACGAAGGGGTACGTGCCGTGGTCGACGTCGAGCAGGGTGCCCTGGCCGCCCTCGAAGAGCACGACCTTGTCCTCGTCCAGCGCGTTGTTGAGGATCAGCGTGGTGTCGGCGACGTAGCCCTTGATCTGCTCCGCGTACTGGAGCATCTCCTCGACGATGGCGCCCGCGTCGATCGCGCGGCGGTTGTACAGCTTCGCGAGGAGCTGGTTCTTGCCCTCCAGCGCCGCTTCGACCTTCTGGGTGAGGATCGACTCGTCGTACAGGTCCTGGACGCGGATGCCGATGCGGTTGATCTTGTCCGCGTACGTCGGTCCGATGCCGCGGCCGGTCGTGCCGATCTTGCGCTTGCCGAGGAAGCGCTCGCCGACCTTGTCCAGGGTGACGTTGTACGGCGTGATCAGATGCGCGTTGCCGCTGATCAGCAACTTGGAGGTGTCGATGCCACGCTCGTTGAGGCCGCGCAGCTCGGAGAGCAGGACGGCCGGGTCGACGACGACTCCGTTGCCGATGACGGGGGTGCATCCGGGCGAGAGGATGCCGGAGGGGAGAAGGTGCAGCGCGTACTTCTGGTCGCCGACGACGACCGTGTGGCCGGCGTTGTTGCCACCCTGGTAGCGCACCACATAGTCAACGGATCCACCGAGCAGGTCGGTGGCCTTTCCCTTGCCCTCGTCACCCCACTGAGCTCCGAGCAGCACAAGAGCGGGCACAGGCGTACACCTCTTCCGGATGGGGCATGTCCAAGGTCAGGGGGCGTACGACGATGTACACCGCAGGCTGAGCCGTCGGACCGGTACCCCGGAATAGACGAAGGCCCTGGCGCAATAGCGCAAGGGCCTCTTGCACAAAGATGCTACCCGAGGAAGGACCGAGGTGTCGGCTCCAGAGCCCACCATGAGCCATGCGGGCGCGCCGGTAGGCGGCCTGCTGGTGCTCGTCGACCCGGTCGCCCGCCGTCTTGACGGCGAGTCCGTGCGGATCGCGAAAGATGTGTTGTCAGCGGGAGCGGCGGCGAAAATCTGCCTTCCGGATTCGCAGGAGGAATTCGCGCGGGCCCTCGCCCGCCGGGGTCATCGGCAGCCGGTGGTCGTGGGCGACGACCGGGCCCTGGTGCGGGCCGTCGGGCTGCTGCACCGGGAGCGCGCCCTGGCCGGAGGCGCGGTTTCGCTGATCCCGGTGGGCCCGGCGGGCTCCTTGGGGCTGGCCCGGTCGCTCGGCGTGCCGCTGTCGGCGGTGGCGGCCGCGCGGGCGGTGCTCGACGGGGCCGTGCGCAGCTGCGACCTGCTGGTCGACGACAGTGACGGGGTGGTGCTGGGCACGATGCGGATTCCGCCGCTGCGGGCCGCCGGCACGCCGTCCGTATGGAGCGCCTACCGCTCGCTGGTGCGGACGCTGGTCCGCCCGGCGGGGGACGGGGGGCTGCGCCGGCTCCGCGTGGAGGCGGACGGGGTGGTGCTGGCGGACGTGGACCGGCCGGTGGAGGACGTCTCGGTGTCCACGCGGGACGACGGCGGCCTGGCGGAGGTCGTCGTCCGGACGGGCGGCGCCGGGACGGGAGCCGCGGTGCGGGTCCGGGCCAAGACGGTCACGGTGTCGGGCGCGGACTTCCGCTACCGCGCCGACGCGGTGGTGGCGGGCCCGGTACGCCGCCGTACGTGGACGCTGCACCCGTCGGCGTGGACGCTCACCCGGCCCCGGTGAGGGGCGGCCCCGCGGACGGGACGGCGGGCCCGCCGCCTGCTTCGGGGGCGGGCCCGGTGCCGAGTCCGCCTCCCGGTCGGGGGCCGCGTGCCGACCCCGGGCCTCCTGGGCCGGCGGGGAGGGTGTCAGAAGGCGACGATCAGCTCTTCCAGCCCGCGGATGACGTAGCCGCCCTGCCACCGCGGCTCCTTCACCAGCCGCAGCGGCGGGACGCCGTCCGCCAGCAGTGCCCCGAAGGACGCCTCCAGCTCGCGGCGTGCCAGCGGGGCGCCCAGGCAGTAGTGGATGCCGGCTCCGAAGGTCAGGTGCGGATTGTCCGCCCGGGAGAGGTCCAGGGCGTCAGGGTCGGCGAAGCGTGCGGGATCACGGTTCGCGGAGCCGAAGAGCAGCGCGACCTCGGCCCCGCGCGGGATGACGGTGTCCCCGACCGTGATGTCGTCGAGCACCCAGCGTTCGAACATTTGTAGGGGTGTGTCGAAACGCAGAAGTTCATCCACAGCTGTGGACAACTTTTCGGACGTCGCGTTTTCGGGGTGCGGGTGCGCACGGAGCTCCGCGAGCTCCTCCGGGTGCCGCAGCAGCGTCCACCAGCCGTTGGCCGTGGTGTTGACGGTCGCCTCGTGGCCGGCGTTCAGCAGGAGCACGCAGGTGGAGATCATCTCCTGCTCGCTGAGCCGGCCCTGCGCGTCGTGGGCGGCGATCAGTCCGGAGATCAGATCCTCCCCGGGGCGGCTGCGCCGCTCGGTGATCAGCTCCCGCAGGTAGTCGCTGAACTCCACGCTCGCCCGCACCGCGCGCCGCGCCGTCTCCTCGTCCGGCCGCAGTTCGAACATCCCGCAGATGTCCGCCGACCACGGCCGCAGCAGCCCCCGGTCGGCCTCCGGAATCCCGAGCAGCTCGGCGATCACCGCCACCGGCAGCGGTTCGGCGAGGGCCGTGAGCAGATCCCCGCCCCCGTCCTCGAGCAGCCGTGCGACGAGTTCCCGCGCGAGCCGCCGCACGGCGGGCACCAGCCGCTCCACCGTCCGCGGGGTGAAGGCCTTCGCCACCAGCCCGCGCACCCGGGCGTGCGCGGGGTCCTCCAGGTCCAACAGGCCGTGGCCGTTCAGCACATGGAACGGCTCGTGCTCCGCCGGCGGGGCCTCGCGGCCGAACTCCTCGTGCGAGAAGCGGTGCAGGTAGGTCCGTCCCAGCCGCCGGTCCCGCAGCAGCGCGCTCACGTCGGCGTGGTGCGGCACCAGCCACTGCCCGGTCGCCCCGCACCACACGGCCCGCCCCTGCTCCCGCAACTCCCGGTAGGCCGGGTACGGGTCGGCGACGAAGGCGGGGTCCCACGGATCAAAGCCCATCCCCGCACCCTAAGGGCTGTCCCGCCGTCCCCGGCGGGTCTGCCGGGCCGGACTCCGCCCTCCGGCGCGCGGCCCGTGCGTTCCCGCGGTCGGCGGCTAGGCCGGCCGCACCAGCCGGGTCTCGTAGGCGAACACCGCGGCCTGCGTCCGGTCCCGCAGCCCCAGCTTCACCAGGATTCGGCTCACGTGGGTCTTGACCGTGGACTCGGCGACGATCAACCGGTCCGCTATCTCGACATTGGACAGCCCCTGCGCGATCAGCACGAGCACCTCCGTCTCCCGCTCCGTCAGTTCGCCCACGGCCCCGGGGTCCGCGAGCCGCGGGGACTCGGCGAGCTTGGAGAACTCGGCGATCAGCCGTTTGGTCACCGAAGGCGCCAGCAGCGCCTCACCGGCCGCCACCACCCGGACCCCGTCCGCCAGCTGACGGGCCGAGGCGTCCTTGAGCAGGAACCCCGAGGCCCCCGCCCGCAGGGCCTGGTACACGTACTCGTCGAGGTCGAAGGTCGTCAGGACCAGCACCTTGGCGTCGGTGTCGGCGGCCACGATCTCCCGCGTCGCCTCCAGACCGTTCATCAGCGGCATCCGGATGTCCATCAGCACCACGTCCGGGCGCAACGCCGCCACCTGCGCGATCGCCTGGCGGCCGTCGACCGCCTCCCCGACCACCTCGATGCCGTCCATGGCGTTCAGCAGGACGGAGAACCCCTCCCGAACCATCATCTGATCGTCGACGATCAGCACCCTGATGGTCACGGCGTCGCCGAGCCCGTGCCGGCGCCCGTGGTGGGGCTCGTCGCCGAGCCGGAGCCCGTCGCCGGGCCCGTCGTCGAGCCGGATCGGGAGCCCGCCGCCCCGGGCGCGGGCTCCGACGCCTGCTCGGGGCGGCCGCGCACCGGGATGAACACCGCCACCTCGTACCCGCCGGCGGCCGTCGCGCCCGCCGTCATCTCCCCCTCCAGCATGGCCACCCGCTCGCGCATCCCGGTGATCCCGTGCCCGGCGCCGGGCGAGGGCCGCACGTCCCCGGTCGCGGCCCCGTTGACGACGCGTATCCCCAGGCCGCCCAGTACGTAGGACACCTCCACCCCGGCCTGCGCACCCGGCGCGTGCCGCAGCGTGTTGCTCAGCGCCTCCTGGATGATCCGGTACGCCGACAGCTCCACCCCCTGCGGCAGCTCCCGGACCGGGCCCGTGACCGTCTTCTCCACCCGCAGACCCGCCTCCCGCACGTTGGCCAGCAGCCCGTCCAGCGAGGCCAGCGTCGGCTGCGGGGCGTCCGGCGCCTCGTAGTCGGCGGAACGCACCACGCCCAGCACCCGCCGCAGCTCGGTCAGGGCCGCCACCGCGTTCTCCCGGATGGTGACGAACGCCGCCTCCAGCTCCGGCGGCGGATTCTTCACCCGGTACGGCGCGGCCTCCGCCTGGATGGCCACCACCGACATGTGGTGCGCCACCACGTCGTGCAGCTCCCGGGCGATCGTGGTCCGCTCCTCCAGCAGCGTGCGCTTGTCCCGCTCGACGGCCGTGACCTCCTGCTGCGCCGTCACCTCCGCCGTGGCGTGCCGGCGTATCTGGATGCTGCTCGCGACCGCCAGGGCTATCGCGGAGGCCACGGCCATCCCCGGCGCGTTCGTCCCCGGCCGACCGCCGAACAGCAGCGAGATCACGAAACCGAGGGCCAGCGTCAGCAGCCACATCCACGCCGCCACCCGCGGCCCGGTCCGCAGGGTCACCAGGACCAGTACGGCGAGGTAGGAGAAGAAACCGCCGGGGGTCCAGGGCCATTCCCAGGATCCGCCGAGCACGGCCAGGACCAGTGTCATCGCGACCGCCGCCCACCACGCCCCCACCGGCCGCACCAGGGTCATGAGGATCGGGACCGCCGCGACCACGCCCGCGACGAGCCGGCCCAGCTCGCCGAGGAAGGTCTGCTGGGAGCCGGCCGTGAGCGCCATGGCGAAGAGGGCCAGCGCCGTCACCGCGGCGTACCGGCTCCACGGGGAGTGCCTGCGCACCGCCGCGGGCAGCCGTCGCACGAAGCGCCCCGGGGTGGCCGCCAGGGGCAGCGGCCGGTAGGCGAAGGCATCGGTGATCATGTCCCGGCGCAGGGTCGCCAGCACCCCCGCGGCCATACGGAACTCGGGCGTCCGGGCTGTTCCCCCGGCGGTCGTCTCGGTCATGCGGACCACCGTAGGCCGCCGCCCCCGTCGTCCGCGTCGCCGCTGATGGGGATATCCCGGGGTCCCCCTCAAGGACTACGCGGGGCTGCGCTCAGTCGGCCTCGGCCACCAGGGGCTCCACGTACCCGGCCCGCCAGCGGGGCGCCGGGTCCTGGCCGGGGCTGGTCCAGTACTCCCTCGCCCCGACGATCTCCCCGTCCCGCACCGTCCACAGCGAGACGGCCCGGTAGACGACGTGGTCCTGCGGGATCTCCACCTCCGTGACGACGAGGTCCCCGTCCGCCAGGATGCGCAGCAGCTCCACCGGTCTCTCGTCGGCGTAGCCGTCGTCGCTGTTCACCGCCACGAAGTTGGTCCGCCCGACGATGCGCTCGCCGCTCACGGGCCATTCGATGACCGCGTCCTCGGCGATGAGCTCGGCCACCCCGTCCCAGTCGCGTGCCTCGATTCGCTCCCACAGTTGTGCCACTACCTTCAACGGCTCCATGTGCGGCAGTGTCCGACGGCGCCGTCGTGCGCAACAAGCTTTGCTTGCAGGCTTATTGACTTCGACACAATCGGGTGGCCGTCACTCCTTGCGGTACGTCAGCGGCGGGCCCGCGCTGCCGGACAGCTCCCGTTGGAGGGTGCCGTCGGGCAGGAGGCGGAGCCGGCTCCACGCCCCCGCGGTGCAGGTCACGGGGTCTCCGGAGGTGACGGTGGAGGCGTCCAGCTCCACCGTGCCGGCCGTCCCGCGCAGGGGGGCCGTCCAGGTGCAGGAGAAGGCCGGGTCCCGGACGCCGAGGGACATCACCGTGTCGCCGACCGAGCCGGGGGAGAGGGTGAGCCGCCAGCTCTGGGTGCCGCTGGTGGCGCGCCAGGTGCCGAGGTACGCATCGGGGAGGCGGCCCGCGGCCGCGCCCGTTCCGGCGGTGGAGGGGGGCGGTGTGGCCGGGCCCGGGCCGGCGGCGGCCGGGGCCGAAGCGGCGGCGGTCGTGCCGGGCGCACCGGCGCCGCCGCCCGGCCGGGCCGCGTCCTGCCTCCCGCCCATGACGGCGTACACGGCGCCCCCGGCGGCGACCGCGACGACCACGGCCACCGCGAGGAGGAAGAAGGGGGAGGCGGTCCGCGGGCGCGCGGGCCCTGCCGGCTGCGGCGGCCCGTACGCGGGGTGGCCGGCGGTCGGTGTCGGCGTCGGCGCGGGCGGCCAGGGCGCCGCCGGGCGCGGCGCGGGGGCGGTCTGCGCGTGCGGAGCCCCGGGCAGCGGCGCGAGCGGGAGGGAACGCGCCGGTGCGGGGGTGGCCGCGGGCGGCGTGGCCGTGGACGGGGGCGCCGGTGCGGGGTCCGGGCGGTCCGGGCCGCTGTCCTCGCGGTCCAGGAGCTGTACGGCGTGCCGCCCGAGCTGCGCCACCAGCAGGGCCGGGAGCCACGGTTCCAGGGCCCTCCCGTCGGCCACGGTGTCCCCCGCGCCGACCCTGGCCAGGACCTCGGCCGGTCCGGGCCGCTCGGCCGGGTTCCGGCGCAGGCAGTCCCGTACGAGATCGTGCAGGTCGGCCGGTACGCCGGTCAGGTCGGGCTCGGCCTCGGTGATCCGGAGCAGGAGCGCGGCCATGCCGCCGGGCCGGTCGCTGTCGCCGAAGGGGAGACGGCCGGTGGCCGCGTACGCCAAGACCGCGCCGAGGCAGAAGAGGTCGCACGCGGCGGTCACCGGTTCGCCGCGGATCTGCTCGGGGGCCATGAAGCCGGGCGAGCCGATGAGCTCGCCGGCCCGGGTCAGACCGGCGTCGGGCCCGGCCGGCGCGCTCGCGCGGGCGATCCCGAAGTCGATCACGCGGGGGCCGTCGAGGGTGACCAGGACGTTCGAGGGCTTCAGGTCGCGGTGGACGAGCCCGGCGCGGTGGATGTCCTGGAGGGCGTACGCGAGGCCGGCGGCCAGAATCCTGACGGAACGCCCGGGCAGCGGGCCGAAATCGTCCGCGACGACCTGGCGGAGGCTGGGACCGGCGACGTAGCCGGTGGCGAACCACGGGGTCGGGGCCTCGGTGTCGGCGTCGAGCACCGGGGCCGTCCACTGCCCGCCGACGCGGCGCGCGGCGGCGACCTCTTGGCGGAACCGGGTGCGGAACTCCTCGTGGGCGGCGAGTCGGGGGTGCACCAGCTTCACGGCGACGGTGCGGCCGCGGTCGGAACGGGCCAGGTAGACCTGGCCCATGCCGCCGGCGCCGAGCCGTGACAGCAGGCGGTACGGGCCGATGCGGTGCGGGTCGTGCGGGTGCAGTTGCTCCATGGCCGGGTGGTCCCTCCCCCGTAGGACTGGCCTGGGGCCCGAGCGTAGTCCGGCGGGCCCGGCCGGGGGGACGAATTCCGCAGCTCGCCCCCGAACCCCCGAACGCCGCTCCCCGCGTCTCGCCCGGCGGGGGTGGGGGTTCGCGCGCCGGCCCCGGTCCGTGCGCGGGACCGGCCGCGCGGGCCGCGGGCCCCGGGCTCCGCCCCCCGACCCGTGTCCTACGCGCCGGCGGGGTGGGGGGCTCGGCGGTGGTTCCGTGGGTGGGTTGCCCTGACCCGCCTCTCATGCGCCGGGCCCGGGGGGCGGGCGGCAGCCCGGTCCGTGCGCGGGACCGGCCGCGGGCCCCGGGCTCCGCCCCCGACCCGTGTCCTACGCGCCGGGCCGGGGGCGGGCGCCAGCCCTGGTCGTGCGTGGGGCCGGCCCGGGGCTACGGGCCCCGCCCCCGGCCCGCGCCTTGAGCCCCCGCGGGGCTGGCTGGACCTCGGCTCGTCAGGGGGCGGGGGGTGGGGCCTCCGGTGGGGTGGGGAGGGTGTCCAGGGCGGCGGACAGGCGGCCCAGGACCCGGGCCGCTTCCGCGAGGCCCTCGTCGCCCAGGACGTCCGCCAGCCGGGTCGCCAGGGCCGCGTGCCCCGGGCCGATGCGGGCGATCGCCGCCCGCCCCGCCTCCGTGGGGCGCAGCAGCTTCGCCCGCCGGTGGGCCGGGTTCGGGACGTACTCCGCCAGCCCCTTGGCCGCCAGCAGGTCCGCGATGCGCTGGACGCTCTGCCGGGTGATGCCCATGGAGCGGGCGATCCCGGAGACGGGCAGCGGCTCCCGCAGCACCGCCCCCAGCACCTGCCACCACGCCGCCGTCAGCCCGGCCGGCCGGGCCAGCTCCTCCGAGACGGAGAGGAACTGGCCGTTCAACCGGAACACCCCGAGCGCGGTACGGCTCAGCAGCTCCTGCCGGGCACGCGCGGAGCCGCCCCCGCCCCCGGCCCCCGCAGCCCCGGCACCGGAACCGCCCCCGGCCCCCGCACCGGCCTCCGGCAGCCCCCGCTCAGGCACCGTCCGCCCCCGCTTCCGCGTCCGCCATCAGGACCGGGTACGCGCTCGCGTCCGAGTCGTGGAACAGGCGGTACCACGCGTCCAGCACATCCGGCTCGTACACGCCGAGCCGGGCGAAGACCTCGCGGGCGAACGCCACCGGTTCCGTCGGCCCCGCCGTGATCAGGTCGCCGTCCGTGACCGCGTCGGCTTCGACGTAGTGCTCCGCGCCGCCGTACCCCGGCTGCTCCGCCAGGTAGAAGGAGACGGCGCTCGTGTGGGCCCGGTCGTCCAGCAGGCCCGCACGGGCCAGGCCGGCCGTGGCCCCGCAGATCGCCGCGACCGGCACGCCCGCGGCGAGGAACTCCCGGGCCTTCGCCGCGAACGGAGCCAGCTCCTCGCCCGAGTCCCACAAGTCGGCCCCGGTGAGGATCAGCAGGGAGGAGTCCTCAGGGCGCAGCCCGGACAGTGCCATGTCGGGCTGGACGCGCAGGCCGCCCATGGTGGTCACCGGCGTCCCGGCGTCGGGTCCGACCGTGCGGACCCGGTGACCGCGCCGGGTCAGGTGGGCGGTGGTGTGCCCGGTCTCCCAGTCCGCGTACGTGTCGTAGACCGCGAGGTGGACGGGCTTGCGGGGGGTCTCGCTCATGGTGCTCGCCTCCGGTGTCGTCGTGTCGGTTCCTGCACTGCTCCGCGGCAATCTGCTCCGCTGCGTTCCGCTCGGCCGCTCCACACGCTCCGCGACCCTGTCATGACAAGAGACTGTCATGTCGGTAGTATGCTGTCAAGCACCGCCCATCCCCCGCCCCCTCCCGCCTCCGCAGGCCCCGCCGCGCAGACAGACTGCCGAGACCTGCGCCCCACCCCCATACAGTCCGCCCATGTCCTCCCCACCTGCGCACTTCTAGCGTGGCGCCATGACCCCTCATGGCACCCCGCACACCCTTGCCGCAGTGAAGGACGCCGACCGGAAGCACGTCTTCCACTCCTGGTCCGCCCAGGCCCTGATCGACCCCCTCGCCGTCGCCGGGGCCGAGGGCTCGTACTTCTGGGACTACGACGGCAACCGCTTCCTCGACTTCTCCTCCCAGCTGGTGAACACCAACATCGGCCACCAGCACCCCAAGGTCGTCGCCGCGATCCGGGAACAGGCGGGCCGCCTCTGCACCCTGGCGCCCGGCTTCGCCGTCGACGTCCGCTCCGAGGCCGCACGCCTCATCGCCGAGCGGACCCCCGGCGACCTGGACAAGATCTTCTTCACCAACGGCGGCGCCGAGGCCGTCGAGAACGCCGTCCGCATGGCCCGGCTGCACACCGGCCGGCAGAAGGTCATGTCCACCTACCGCTCCTACCACGGAGCCACCGCGGCCGCGATCAACCTGACCGGCGACCCCCGCCGCTGGCCCTCCGACACAGCCGCCGCCGGTGTCGTGCACTTCTGGGGCCCGTACCTCTACCGGTCCGCCTTCCACGCGGCCACCGAGGCCGAGGAGTGCGCGCGCGCCCTGGCCCACCTCGCCGACACCATCGCCTTCGAGGGCCCCCAGACCATCGCGGCGGTCATCCTGGAGAGCGTCCCCGGCACCGCCGGGATCATGACCCCGCCCCCCGGATACCTCGCGGGCGTGCGCGAGCTCTGCGACCGCCACGGCATCGTCTTCATCCTCGACGAGGTCATGTCGGGCTTCGGCCGGACCGGCAGGTGGTTCGCCGCCGACCACTGGGACGTCACCCCCGACCTGATCACCTTCGCCAAGGGCGTCAACAGCGGATACGTCCCGCTCGGCGGCGTCGCCATCTCCGCGGCCATCGCCGAGACCTTCGCCACGCGCCCCTACCCGGGCGGACTCACGTACTCCGGCCACCCCCTGGCCTGCGCGGCGGCCGTCGCGACGATCGGCGCGATGGAGGAGGAGGGCGTCGTCGAGCACGCCGCCCACCTCGGGGAGCACGTGATCGGCCCGGCGCTCTCCGAGATCGCCGAGCGGCACCCCTCGGTGGGCGAGGTCCGGGGACTGGGCGCCTTCTGGGCGCTGGAACTCGTACGGGACAAGGAGACGCGCGAGCCGCTCGTCCCCTACAACGCCGCCGGAGCGGACAACGCGCCCATGGCCGAATTCGCCGCCGCCTGCAAGGCGTCCGGCCTGTGGCCCTTCGTCAACATGAACCGCACGCACGTCGTCCCGCCGTGCACCATCTCCGAGGCGGAGGCCAAGGAGGGGCTGGCGCTGCTGGACGCGGCGCTGACAGTGGCCGACCGCCACACCACGTCCGGATAACGGGCGCTAAATCCGCATGACGGTCTCCGACCGATCGGTTTCGGCCTCGCTGCCTGGCCTAAGGTGTCCGAAGTTCTACAGAGGGACGGACCCCCATGCCAGGCAGCGGAGCTGTCACCCGCAACACCCTTCGCCAGCAGATCGCGGACGCGCTGCGGGACGAGGTGCTCGCGGGACGCCTGCCGCCGGGTACGGAGTTCACCGTCAAGCAGATCGCCGAGCAGTACGAGGTCTCCGCGACCCCGGTCCGCGAGGCCCTCGTGGACCTCTCCGCGCAGGGGCTGCTCGAACTGGTCCAGCACCGCGGCTTCCGCGTCCGGATCTACACCGTGGACGACTTCCGCGGGATGATCGAGGCCCGCACGCTGATCGTGGACGGGATATTCCGCCGGCTCGCCGACCGCGGCACGGCCCCCGGCTCCGGCGAGATGCTGGTGTCCGTACGCCGCCGGGCCGAGGCGGCGCGCACAGCGGCGCAGAGCGGCTCGCTCGAAGTGCTGATCGGCTACGACCTGCGCTTCTGGCGGGAGCTGAGCGGGCTGGTCGGCAACACCTACATCTCCGATTTCCTGCACCGCATCCGGGTGCAGTGCTGGGTCTTCGCCGTACCGCACCTCCAGCGCGACCCCCGGCTGCGGGCGGCCCTGTGGGACCGGCACGGCGAGCTGGTCGACGCGGTGACGCTGGCGGACGCCGACGCCGTGCGCCGCCTCGTGCACGACTACAACCAGCACGGCCTGGACTGGGCCGCCGGCCTCTAGTGCTGTGGCCGGAAGGCTCCCCGGCGGGTTGTGGACCGGGTTTTGCGCACCCCTTCGCGGAGCGTGTCCGGCGCACTACGCTTGCCCGATCGGCGGCAACGACTGATCGGAGCCCGAGTGGCCTGTGACCTGTGGCTGGTCCCCCTTGTCGACGTGCTGTGCCACAGCCCCGACAACCCCTTCGCGGAAGAGATCGCCTCGTACGACAAGGCACTGGGCCAGGCCGGGCTGCCGTCCGTGCCGGTCTTCGCCTACATGCCGGGCCTGAGCGGGGACGTCGCCCCGGTCGCCGGCTTCGACTACGACGCCCTGCACTTCCTCAGGCGCGCGTACCTGCTCCAGATCTGCGGCCTGCCCGTGACCCCGGTGGACGAGCTGGGCGGCGACTACGAGCAGCTGCTGGAGATGTTCGAGCCCACGGCCCAGCAGTCGCACCTGGTCTGGCACTACGACCACGCCGGGGCGTACGTCCCGGTGGACTTCCCGTCCCCGCTGGCGAACGAGGAGCTGCTGGCCGGAGGCGGCCCGCTGGGGTCCGCGCAGGGGCTGCTCCGGGAGCTGGCCTTCGTGGCTCCGGCGATCGGGATAGACCCGGGCAACCCGCCCGCGGCGCCCGCGCCGCCGGGCCGTCCGACCTCGCTGGAGGAGCCCGCGGGGCCCATCCCGTACGACGACAGCCCCTTCGCCCGGGAGCGGCACGTCTGGCTCGGGCTGCACGCGGCCGCGACCCGCAGTCTCGGCCAGGGCTCGATGATCATCTTCAGCTGACCGGGCGCCGGGCGGAACGGCCGGCCCGGCCCGCTTCCGTCCGCTGCCCCCACCCGCTGTCCCTGTTCGCTGTTTCTGTCCGCTGCCATCGCCCACCCCGCCGGAACGGCTACCTCGGCTGCTCCGGCGGGCGCTGGCGCGGCATGTTCGGGCGGGTGCCGGGCGGCAGCGGGAACCGGGCCGGCGGAATGCCGGCCTCCACGCGGCCGGCGGAAGCGCCCAGCGACTGCATGACCAGCGGTGCGGGACCGGCCCGGAACTCCACCATCCAGTCCGCCGTCTCCGAGCGCACCAGGTCGCTGATGTCTTCGGAGAAGCGCCGCAGCACGGTCAGGCAGCGCTCCGCGGCCTCGCTCGCCGTGCCCTCGGTGGGCCCGAGCACCTCCCGCACGTTCTCCGAGGCCCAGTCGAACTGCAGCGTCAGGAGCCGGCGCTGCACGGCCTGCGCCGTCGCCACGTCCCGCATCCACCCGGAGGTCAGCCCGAAGAACCGGTCGCAGGCCAGGGCGGCCGCGGCCAGCAGGAGCGCCAGGTACCCGTACGGCGCGGCGTTCGGCGCCGCGCCCGTCAGCTCCAGCAGCGGCATCGCGGCGCCCGCGACGGCGCCCACGGCCGCGCCCGCGCGCAGCACGCGGGCCCCCAGGCGCTTCCACGCCCGGTCGGAGAGGTACCACTCGGCGGTGCGCAGCGCATCGGCCTCGACCCTCCGGTAGAGCTCGTCGAGCCGCTCGGCGGGCTCGCCCCAGTCCCCGAGGGGGAAGGGCCGACCGGTCAGATCGCCTGCCGCCGTCGGGCCGCCGCTCTCCTCCCCGGGATCCCGGGGTGGCCCATCGGGCTGCATCTCCGGCTGGCTCACCCGGCACTCCCTCTGCCTGCGCTGACGTGTGGTGGTGCGCGTGTGCGCAATGGTGCGCATGCCCTTCCTACCTTCGAATGACGGGCGGCGGACGACGATTCCGCGGATTTCCGCCCGCAAGGAGGTCTCCAGCAGGTACGCGCACGCCTCGTCCCTCACTCGAAAGAGTTGGTCCTCACGGCGTAGGGCGCGGCGCCCGGGGAGCACGTAGGCTCGGATTGACCAAGCGTCCCGACGGTATGGAGTGAGTACCTGTGATTCCCGGTGGTGGCCAGCCCGACATGCAGCAGCTGCTCCAGCAGGCCCAGAAGATGCAGCAGGACCTCGCGGTGGCCCAGGAGGAGCTGGCGCAGGCCGAAGTGGAGGGGCAGGCCGGAGGCGGTCTCGTCAAGGCGACCGTCACCGGCTCCGGTGAGCTGCGAGCGCTGGTGATCGACCCCAAGGCCGTGGACCCGGCGGACACCGAGACCCTGGCCGACCTGGTCGTCGCGGCGGTCCAGGCCGCCAACGACAACGCCCAGGCGCTCCAGCAGCAGAAGCTGGGCCCCCTGGCCCAGGGCCTGGGCGGCGGCAGCGGCATCCCCGGCCTTCCCTTCTAGTCCCGGCGCCTCCCGCGCCGGCGGAGCACCGACCGGCCGGCGCGCCGGCCGAAGTACCGGCCGAAGTACCGACCGAAGTACCGACCGAAGTACCGACCGAAGTACCGACCGACACGCGAACCGAAGCGAAAGAAGGCAGTCCGTTGTACGAAGGCGTGGTCCAGGACCTGATCGACGAACTGGGCAGGCTGCCCGGCGTCGGGCCCAAGAGCGCGCAGCGGATCGCCTTCCACATCCTTCAGGCCGAGCCCACCGACGTCCGCCGCCTCGCGCACGCGCTGCTCGAGGTCAAGGACAAGGTCCGGTTCTGCGGGGTGTGCGGGAACGTGGCGCAGGAGGAGCGGTGCGGCATCTGCCGGGACCCGCGCCGCGACGCCACGGTCATCTGTGTCGTGGAGGAGCCGAAGGACGTCGTCGCGGTCGAGCGGACCCGCGAGTTCCGGGGCAGGTACCACGTCCTGGGCGGCGCGATCAGCCCGATCGAGGGCGTCGGTCCGGACGACCTGCGCATCCGCGAGCTGCTGGCGCGCCTCGCGGACGGGGTGGTGACCGAGCTGATCCTCGCCACCGACCCGAATCTGGAGGGCGAGGCGACCGCGACCTACCTCGCCCGCATGATCAAGCCCATGGGCCTGAAGGTCACCCGCCTGGCCAGCGGGCTCCCCGTCGGGGGAGATCTGGAGTACGCGGACGAGGTCACGCTCGGGCGGGCCTTTGAAGGAAGGCGACTTCTCGATGTCTGACGCAACGCTGCACGCAGCGCCCCAGGATCCGGGCGATTTCGCCGTCCAGATCGCGGATCAGATCGGTTCCTTCATCGTGGCGGTCACCGAGGTGGCCAAGGGGGAGGATCCGGACCGCGCGGTGCCGTTCCTGCTGCTGGAGATCTCCCAGCTGCTGCTGGCGGGCGGCCGGCTGGGCGCGTACCAGGACGTGCTGCCCGACGAGCGCTACGAGCCCGACCTGGGCCCGGAGCCGGACGTGGACGTCCTGCGCGAGCGCTTCGCCGTGATGCTGGAGCCGGTCGATGTCTACTCCGAGGTCTTCGACCCCTACGAGCCGCGCAAGCCCCCGGTCCCGCACCGGATCTCCGATGACGTCGCCGACGTGGTGGCCGACCTGCGGCACGGCCTGATCCACTACCAGGCGGGCCGGATCACCGAGGCGCTGTGGTGGTGGCAGTTCTCGTACTTCACCAACTGGGGTCCGACGGCCTCGGCGACCCTGCGCGCGCTCCAGTCCCTGGTGGCGCACGTCCGGCTGGACCAGCCGCTGGCGGCGCTGGACGGCCTGGACACCGACGAGGACCTGACCGAGGACGACCTCGCCGAGCAGGCCGGGCAGGTCATGGCGGAGGAGCTGGGCGGTCTCGGCCGCAGGTGAGGACCGGTGCGGGCGCCCCGGCGCCCGCACTGGAAGGTGCTCCGGCGCGGGAACCCGTCCTATGATCTTTTCGTCTCATGATGTGGTACGAGGCGGTCGGATCGCGGCCGCTCGTTAGACTGCACCAGCAAATGACGGACTGATCGAGGAGCGCACGTGGGCCTTGTCGTGCAGAAGTACGGAGGCTCCTCCGTAGCCGATGCCGAGGGCATCAAGCGGGTCGCCAAGCGGATCGTGGATGCCAAGAAGAACGGCCACCAAGTGGTCGTCGTGGTCTCCGCGATGGGCGACACGACGGACGAGCTGATCGATCTCGCCGAGCAGGTGTCGCCGATGCCTGCCGGGCGGGAATTCGACATGCTGCTGACCGCCGGAGAGCGAATCTCCATGGCGCTGCTGGCCATGGCGATCAAAAACCTGGGCCACGAGGCCCAGTCGTTCACGGGTAGCCAGGCAGGTGTGATCACCGACTCGGTCCACAACAAAGCGCGCATCATCGATGTCACGCCGGGCCGTATCCGCACCGCGCTGGACGAGGGCAACATCGCCATCGTCGCCGGCTTCCAGGGCGTGTCCGCGGATTCCAAGGACATCACCACCCTCGGCCGCGGCGGCTCGGACACCACGGCCGTGGCGCTCGCCGCCGCGCTGGACGCCGAGGTCTGCGAGATCTACACGGACGTCGACGGCGTCTTCACCGCGGACCCCCGCGTCGTGAAGAAGGCCCGGAAGATCGACTGGATCTCCTCCGAGGACATGCTGGAGCTGGCGGCGTCCGGTTCCAAGGTGCTGCTGCACCGCTGCGTCGAGTACGCACGCCGATACAACATCCCGATCCACGTCCGCTCGTCCTTCTCCGGACTGCCGGGCACCTGGGTCAGCAACGAGAATCCGCAAGGGGACGCGCAGGTGGAGCACGCCATCATCTCCGGAGTCGCTCACGACGTCTCCGAGGCCAAGATCACCGTCGTCGGCGTCCCGGACAAGCCGGGCGAGGCCGCGGCGATCTTCCGCGCCATCGCGGACGCCGAGATCAACATCGACATGATCGTGCAGAACGTCTCGGCGGCCTCGACCGGCCTCACCGACATCTCCTTCACGCTCCCCAAGACCGAGGGCCACAAGGCCATCGACGCCCTGGAGAAGGCGAAGGGCGCGATCGGCTTCGAGTCCCTGCGCTACGACGACCAGATCGGCAAGATCTCGCTGGTCGGCGCGGGCATGAAGACGAACCCGGGGGTCACCGCCTCCTTCTTCCAGGCGCTGTCCGACGCGGGGGTCAACATCGAGCTGATCTCCACCTCGGAGATCCGCATCTCGGTCGTGACCCGCCAGGACGACGTCAGCGAGGCCGTCCGCGCCGTGCACACGGCCTTCGGCCTCGACTCCGACAGCGCCGAGGCGGTCGTCTACGGGGGCACCGGACGATGACCGCCACCCGGTCCTCCGGCCCGGCGCTCGCCGTGGTCGGGGCGACCGGAGCGGTCGGCGCCGTCCTACTCCAGATCCTGTCCCAGCGGGCGGACGTCTGGGGCGACATACGCCTCATCGCCTCCGCGCGCTCGGCCGGCCGCAGGCTGGTCGTCCGCGCACGGGAGAGCGAGGTGCTCGCCCTCTCCGACGCCGCCTTCGACGGCCTCGGGAAGGGCGACATCGCGCTCTTCCTGACCCCGGCCGAGGTCTCGGCCCGGTGGGCTCCGGCCGTCACCGCGCGCGGAGCCGTCGTGGTGGACCAGTCCGCCGCCTTCCGCGAGGACCGCGAGGTCCCGCTGGTGGTGCCCGAGGTCAACGGGCACGCCGTGCGCAACCGGCCGCGCGGGATCGTCGCGGGCCCGGACTGCGTGACCGCCGTGATGATCGCGGCCCTCGGCGCCCTGCACGCCGAGTACTGCCTGGCCGACCTGGTCGTCTCCTCGTACCAGGCCGCGGGTGCGGCGGGCCGGGCCGGCTCGCAGACGCTGCGGCGCCAGCTCTCCCTGGTGGCCGGCACCACCCTGGGGGAGCAGCCCGGTGACGTGCGCCGGGCCGTGGGCGAGGACACCGGCCCCTTCGCGGCCCCGCTCGCCCTCAACGTCGTGCCCTGGTCGGGCCGGCTGTGCGAGGGCGGCTGGTCCTCGCACGAGCTGGCCGTACGGGCGCAGACCCGCCGGCTCCTGGACCTGGAGCGGCTCCCGGTGTCGGTGACCTGCGTACAGGTGCCGGTGCTGACCGGGCATTCGCTGACCGTACGGGCCCGGTTCGAGAACGTGGTGGACGCCGGACACGCCCGGGAGATCCTGGACGCGGCGCCCGGCGTGATCCTCGTGGACGACCCGGCGGCGGGCGAGTTCCCGACCCCGGCGGACGCGGCCGGGACCGATCCGGCCTGGGTGGGGCGGGTGCGGGCCTCGCTCGACGATCCGCGGTCGCTGGAGTTCTTCGTGTGCGCCGACAACCTGCGCAAGGGCGCCGCTCTGAACGCCGCGCACATCGCGGAACTGATCGCTGGTGAATTTGCGGAAATCGCTTTGTAGGATCGGTGCCGATCCCTAGATCAAGGTGATGGCCCGACTGCCGTCTCGACAAGACGGGGCACATCGGGAAGAGCGGGTGCGTATGCGGGCAATGGGGTTTTTGCTGGCTCGGTGGGCTCGCGCGTACAACCCTGCCGGGGGGACGCGTGTCCTACAGGCGTGGCAGAGGCACTTCTGGACTTGGCCGTCCTACCGGCACGCACCGGGATCATTCCATCGCGCCGGAGCCCCCGTGCGTCCGGCGGCGGTCTCCCCGTGATCGTGCCCGTCCCGCCGACGGAGCCCGCCGAGGCGACCGTACGGGCCCCCGTACCCGCCCGCGTGCCCACCCCGCGCGGCGCCGCCGGCGGCAGCGGTACGGCCGAAGCGGCCCCGGTGGTCGCCGGTACCACCGTCGACCACCTCACCGAGACCTACCAGGCCCACTACCGGTCGCTCCTGGGGCTGGCCGCGCTGCTCCTCGACGACACCGCCTCCTGCGAGGACGTGGTCCAAGAGGCGTTCATCCGGGTCCACTCGGCCCGCAACCGGGTGCGCGACCGCGACAAGACCCTGGCGTACCTGCGCCAGACCGTCGTCAACCTCTCCCGGTCCGCCCTGCGCCGGCGCATCCTCGGCCTGAAGCTGCTGTCCAAGCCGATGCCGGACATGGCGAGCGCAGAAGAGGGCGCGTACGACCAGTTGGAGCGGGACGACCTGATCAAGTCGATGCGCGGACTCCAGCGCCGCCAGCGCGAGGTGCTCGTGCTGCGCTACTTCGCGGACATGACGGAGGCCCAGGTCGCCGAGACGCTCGGCATATCGATCGGTTCGGTCAAGGCGTACGGATCGCGGGGCATTGCCGCGCTGCGGGTGGCGATGGAGGCTGCGCAGTCATGAGGGACGACCACACCCCGTACGGCGGGGCGAGCGAGGAACAGGCCCTGCGAGGCCTGCTGCACGGGGCCGTCGAGGGCCTGGAGCCCTCCGAGGGCGCGCTGGAGCGACTGCGGTACGCCGTCCCCGCCCGCCGGGCCCGAAGGCGCCGGGCCGTCGTCGGCGCCGCCGCGGCCGTCCTGCTCGCCGGGACCGCGATCCCGGCCGCGCTGCACCTGGCGGCCGACCGGGACCCCGCCACCGACCGCCCCGCCATGGCCGGGCACGGCCGCAAGCCCGGAGCCACGGCGGGCAGCGGCCCCTCGGACCCGCACCAGAACGGCGCCGGGGCCCACCCCCGGGCCACCCGCTCCGGGGGCGGCGCCCCCGAAGCGGGCGGCACCACCGGACAGCCGGACCCGACGACCGGCGGCGTCCCGGCCGACGGGGCGACCGCCGGAACCGCAGGGCCCTCCGGCACCGGCACCCCGGACGGCTCCGCCCCGGGGCAGTTCCGTCCCGCGCCGGGCGGCATCGCCCGGCCCCCGGTGGCCCAGGGGGCGCCCGGATGCGGCGCCGACCAGCTGGGAGTCGTGGGCTCGGCCCGCCCGCCGGAGGCCGACGGCAAGGTGTACGGCAGCTTCAAGGTCACCAACGTCTCGGCCCGCGGCTGCGTCGTGACCGGCCCGGACACCGTGACGGCGGCCCCCGCACCGGTCGGCGGGAGCGGCGCGGGCGCCGGGGTCGCGGTCGTCGGCCACACCGCCGGGGACCCGGCGAGCGGGCTGCTGCCCGATCCGGCGTCGGAGCCGCCGCTGCTGCTGCTCCAGCCCGACACGGCGTACGAGGTGCGCTTCGCCTGGGTGCCCTCGGCCGGGCCCTGCCCGGCGCAGACCCCGGGCGCGGGCCCGAAGCCGACGCAGGGCGACACCGGGGACGGCGCGGCGCACCCGGGCGACGGCGCGGCGGCGGTGGAGGCGGGGACCGGCGGCACGGACGCGCAGACCCCGGCGCCCCCTGACCCCGGGGCCGGGGTCGCGGTCTCGCACACCCCCGCGGCGGGATCGCCGGTCACGCGGACGACGATCCCCGAGGCCTGCGGCGGGACGCTCTACCGCACGGGTGCGATCCCGCTGGACGCACCGGCGCCGTAGCCGGGCCTGCGGGGGCGGGGCCGTCAGGCGCGCTGCGACGCCGGTTCCGGGCCGGTCTCTTCCGGGGCGAGGAGGCCCGCCTCGGCGTCGCGGATGGTCTCGACCTCGCGGCGGTAGAGCCGGAACCACATGAACAGCACGAAGGCGACGAAGACGAACCACTCGCCGGTGTAGCCGAGGTTCTGGAAGGCCTTCAGGTCGAGCCCGGTGTCGTTCGGCGCCTTCGGGGGCACCGCGGCCATCCCGTCCGCCGGGGTCTGCACCGTCAGCCAGGCGTCGTACAGGTCGTACGGGACGATGTTGACCAGCGACGCGGCGCCGATCACCCCGAGCTGCCCGGCCGGCAGGCCGCCGTCGGAGTGGACCCCCTTGGTCCGGGAGTTCTCCGAAGGCTGCAGCGCCCCGGTGACCTCCACCCGGCCGGTCGGGGCGGCGGGAGCCGCCGCCCCGTCGGCCTTCCCCGGCAGCCAGCCCCGGACCACCGGGACGGCCTTGCCGGAGTCGGTCTTCAGCAGCGTCAGGACGTAGAAGCCGGACTTTCCGTCGAGCGTCCGCTCGGGGACCAGCAGCTGCTCCCCGTACTCCCCGGAGGCGGAAGCCAGCCGTCCGGAGGTCTTCTTGTCCACCGGGAGCAGGGAGTCCAGCGGCGCGGCCACCCGGTCGGCGGGCCGCCCGGCGGTCGCCTCCCGGTGGCTGTCGACGCGGTCCTCGAAACGGCCGAGCTGCCAGGACCCCATGAACAGGCAGAAGGGGACGGCAAGCACGACGAAGACGTTGATCCCCCACCACCGCGGGGTCAGCAGAAACCGGTGCACCCCCCTACGGTACGGGGGGTGCACCGGTCACCGGCTGCCGGGTCGGGCCGGGAGGCGCAGGAGCGCGGACCCGGGTCGGGCCGTCAGGCGCGGGAGCGCGGACCGCCGCTCAGGCCGTCAGGCGCGGGAGCGCGGGCTCCCGCTCAGGCCGGGAGGTGCTTGAGCGCGAACTCCAGCTCCATCCGGACCTGCTTGATCCGCTCCTCCACGACCAGCGAGCCGTGCCCGGCGTCGTAGCGGTACACCTCGTGCACCGCCCCGCGCGCCGCGAGCCGGTCCACGTAGTTGTCGATCTGCCGGATCGGGCAGCGCGGGTCGTTGACGCCCGCCGCGATGTGCACGGGGGCCGTCACCGCGTCCACGTACGTCAGCGGGGACGAGGCCTCGAAGCGGTCCGGGACTTCCTCCGGCGTACCGCCGAAGAGGGTGCGGTCCAGGGACTTCAGCGCCTCCATCTCGTCGTGGTAGGCCGTCACGTAGTCCGCGACGGGCACGGCGGCCAGCCCCACGGCCCAGGACCCGGGCTGCGTGCCCAGCCCCAGCAGCGTCAGGTACCCGCCCCACGAGCCGCCCGACAGCACCAGCCGCTCCGGGTCGGCGAGGCCGGACTCCACGGCCCACTCCCGGACCGCCGCGATGTCCTCCAGCTCGATCAGCCCCACCCGGTGCTTGAGGGCGTCGGTCCACTGGCGCCCGTAGCCCGTCGAGCCGCGGTAGTTGACCCGGACCACCGCGAAGCCGTGGTCCAGCCAGGCCGCCGGGGTCGCCAGGAAGGAGTCGCTGTCGTGCCAGGTCGGCCCGCCGTGGATCTCGAAGATCGTCGGGAAGGGGCCCGCACCGCGCCCGGCCGGCCGCTGCGCGAGCGCGTGGATCCGCCCGCCGGGGCCCTCGACCCACACGTCCTCGACGGGCACCGAGCCCGGCGGCCGGAAGCCGGGCGGGTCCAGTACGACGACGCCCGCCGTGGAGCGCACGGCGGCCGGCTCGGCGGCCGAGGACCACTGGTACTCCACCGTCCCGTCCGGGCGGGCCGTCGCACCGGACACCGTGCCCGGGGGCGTCTCCACCGCGACGAGGGACCGCTCGGCCAGGTCGTAGCGCCACAGCTCGCTGCGCGCCTCGAAGCTGTGCACGATCAGCAGCGCCGACCCGTCCGGGTACCACTCGGCGCTGACGTCGCCCGGCAGCTCGATGCCGAGCTCCGTCTGCGTGCCCGCGGCCACGTCCCACAGCATCGGCTCCCACCGGCCCCGCCGCTGGTGGCCGACGAGCAGCCGCGTGTCGCCGTCGACCGGCGCGAAGCCGAGCACGGCGAGGCCGAGCTCCTCGGTCCCGCCCCGGGAGTCGTCGAGCTCCGCGACCGGGGCGCCCTCCAGGGTGAGCACGCGCAGCGCCGAGTGCATGGCGTCGCCGTGCTCGGTGTGCTCGATGACGACCAGGGAGCCGTCCCGGGACAGGTCGCCCACCCCGGCGGACTCGCGGTGCCGGTAGATGACGGCGGGCGTGCTCCCGTCGGGCCGCACCACGTGGACGGTGGTCCCGTCCTCGTCGGTGGACCGGCCCACGACGGCCGTCCCGTCCCGCCCGATGGCCAGGCCGGCGGGGTACGAGGGCTCCAGTCCGGGCGTGGCCGGCTCGTCGGGGCCGCCCGCGAAGGGCTGGCGCACCCAGGTGCCGAACTCGTCGCCGTCGGTGTCGGAGAACCACCAGATCCACTCGCCGTCGGGGGAGAGCGCGCCGTCGGTGGTGCCGTTGGGACGGTCGGTGGCCTGCCGCTGGGTGCCGGTGGCGCGGTCCCAGGCGTAGAGCTCGTAGGTCCCGGTCGCGTTGGAGACGAAGAGCGAGCGGTCCGGCGCGTCCTCGGCCCAGTCGGGCAGGCTGACACGCGGCGCCCGGAACCGCTTCTCCCACTCGGGGGTCGCCTCGTCGCCGGTCACGTCGCCGCCGGTCACGTCGCCGCCGGTCACGTCGCTGCCGGTCACATCACTGTCGCTGGTCATGTCCCCATTCTTGCCGCATGCGGGCCCCGGACGACGAGTGCCGTCAGGGGCGCCGGGCAGCGGGCCGAGCACGGCGGGCCGGGGCCCGCGTGCGTACGCTGGTGGGATGCGGATGATCGTCCGGGGCGCCCGGCTGCTGCACACCGGGGGCCGTACCGAGGGCCACGACGGCCTCTGCGACGTCGAGGTGGGCGAGGACGGCCGGATCGCGCGCGTCGTGCCGTACGACGACCAGAAGGAGCCCCCGGCCACCGGCATCCTGATCGAGGCCCGCGGCTCGCTCCTCACCGCCCCCTTCGTCGAACCGCACATCCACCTCGACACCGCCCTGACCGCGGGCGAACCGCGCCCCAACGCCTCCGGCACCCTCTGGGAGGGCATCGCCTGCTGGAGCGAGCGCAAGCGCACCCTGACCCGCGAGGACGTCGTGGGGCGGGCCACCGAGGTACTGCGGTGGCAGGCGGCGCAGGGCGTGCTGCACGTGCGCACCCACTGCGACACCACCGACCCGGCCCTGACCGCCCTGGACGCGCTGCTCGAAGTGCGCGACCGGGTCCGGGACTTCATGACCCTGCAGATCGTGGCCTTCCCGCAGGAGGGCATCGTCTCCTTCCCGGACGGCGAGGCGCTGCTGCGCGCGGCCGTGGAGCGCGGCGCGGACGTCGTCGGCGCGATCCCGCACTTCGAGGACACCCGCGAGGACGGGATCGCCTCGCTCGGCATCGCCTTCGCGCTCGCCGAGGAGCACGGCCTGCGGGTGGACGCGCACTGCGACGAGATCGACGACGAGCAGTCCCGCTTCGTGGAGGTGCTGGCCGCCCTCGCCCTGCGCTCGGGGCTGCGCGGCCGGGCCACCGCCTCCCACACGACGGCGATGGGCTCCTACGGCGGCGCGTACAGCTTCAAACTCCAGCGGCTGCTCTCCCGTTCGGGCATCAACCTCGTCTCCAACCCCTTCGCCAACCTCAACCTCCAGGGCCGCTTCGACGCCTACCCCCGGCGCCGCGGCCTCACCCAGGTGAAGGAGATGCTGGCGGCGGGGGTCAACGTGGCCTTCGGCCACGACGACGTGATGGACCCGTGGAACGCCCTGGGCACGGGGAA
The DNA here is from genome assembly GCF_042716505.1 of Streptomyces sp. NPDC058674. Classification (NCBI taxonomy): domain Bacteria; kingdom Bacillati; phylum Actinomycetota; class Actinomycetes; order Kitasatosporales; family Streptomycetaceae; genus Streptomyces; species Streptomyces sp. NPDC058674. Next base: position 68,577 of record NZ_JBHXSC010000009.1, on the reverse strand, counting down.
CCCGCTCCAGACCGCCCTCGTCGGGATCTACGCCGCCCAGCTCACCGGCGCGGGCGAGATCCCGGAGGCCTTCTCGATGGTGACGGACCGTGCGGCACGCGTCCTGGGCCTGCCGGACACGGAGTACGGCATCACCGAGGGCGCCCCCGCCTCGTTCGTCCTCCTCCCGGCCGCCACCCCGCAGGAGGCGATCCGCCGCCAGGTCGCCCCCCTGTACGTGGTCGCGCGCGGGCGGGTCCTGGCGCGGACCCCGGCGGCCCCGACCCGGCTGTCCTGGCCCGGGGAGGCCCCGTGCGACGTCGACTTCACCCGCCCCCTACGCTGACGCCCCATGACATGGACAGTCGACACCCCGGCCGCCGGGGCCGCCCTGCTGATCGCCTCCGAGTACGCGGACGCCGACCTGCTGGGCCACTCGGTCCGCTCCTACGCCTTCGGCGCCCGGTACGCGGCCGACCACGGCCTGGAGTACGACGCCGAGCTCTTCTACGTGGCGGCCCTCGTCCACGACCTGGGCCTGACCGCACCGTTCGACAGCCACACCCTCCCCTTCGAGGAGGCGGGCGGCCACGTCGCGCGCGTCCTGACGGCGGGCCTGGGCTGGCCGGCGGACCGGCGCGCCCGCGCCGCGGAGGTGATCGTGCGGCACATGCGGGAGGACGTCACCGCCGCGCAGGACGTCGAGAGCCACCTCCTCCAAGTGGGCACGAGCGCCGATGTGTCGGGCCTGCGCGTCGAGGAGTTCGAGCCCTCCTTCACTTCCGCGCTGTTGGCCGCGCATCCCCGCGGCGGCTTCGGCGCGGCCTTCCTCGCGCTGGCGCAGGACCAGGCCGCCCGCAAGCCCGACTGCGCGGCGGCCGCCTACGTCGCCGGCGGAGCGGCCGCCCGCATCGCGGCGAACCCCTTGGAGCGCCTGCGGTAGTCCGGCCCGGGCCCGGCGGTAGCCTGCCCGCATGTCGTGGGACGAGGACGGAACACCGCACCCGCTGGCGCAGCGCCGCTCGGGCCGCAGCGATCTCGAACCGGACCGGCTGCCCGAGGTCCGCGAGCTGGAGGCGCTGGGCTGGGAGCCCGCCCCGGAGGCCCTGCGCTGGGCGTTCCTCCCGTACGTATGGCCGCCGCGGGCCCGCACCTGGGTCCCGGACCGCTCCACGCGCTGGGCGGTGGAGACCCGGCTGGACGGCCACGGCCACATCACCGCCGTGGAGTGCGCCCCGCTTCCGGAGGCCGACCTCGCCGGCCTGGACGCCGAGACCGCCGACGCGCTGACCGCCCTCGGCCTCCCGCCCCGCCCCCGGGACCGCCTCTGGCTGCTCCGCCCGATCGGCCCGTTCCCCCACCTCGACGCCGTCCTCACCCACCTCGAAACGAGGGCGGAGGCGCAGTCGATCCCCCCGGAGCCGTCCCCGGAGTTCCTGACCCTGACCCGCACGGAACTGGCCACTCTGGACACCGCCCCACCGCGCCCCTGACTCGGCGACCGAAGAACCCCGGAAACCACTGAGGGGCCGATCCGCAATGCGGACCGGCCCCCTCAGTGGTACTACAGCGTCGGGGTGGCGGGATTTGAACCCACGACCTCTTCGTCCCGAACGAAGCGCGCTGCCAAGCTGCGCTACACCCCGAGCGTCGCTTCGGCAGCGTGTGCTGTCCTGGCGACATCGATTACTTTAGCGGACCTGCGGCCGGAGACGAAATCCGGTTTTCGCGGGGCGGCGCCGGGGCCAGTGGGGGCCTCGGGCGGTGGCGGTCCGCCGTGACCAGGGCGAGGCCCAGGGCGTAGAAGGCGAGGCCCAGGACGGCCGCGTTCAGCGCGACGCGGCCGTAGCCGTACTGGGCCGCGTCGAGGAAGGGGTACGTGTACCGGCTCGGCGTGCCGGGGGCGAGCAGGGCGCCGCGGACCAGGGCGAAGGCCACGTACGCGAGGGGGTAGGCCAGCCACAGGACGGCGTGGCGGGGGGCGCAGGGTGCGCGGGGCCGTCAGCAGGAGGAAGTCGAGGACGGCGCCGATTGGGGTGACCGTGTGCAGCAGCTGGTTGGCGACGGCCTTGGCGCCGCTCAGCCGGTCGGGCTCCGCGGCGGCGTTGAAGGGGGCCCCGTCCCGGAACGGTTCCGCGCGGAGCCCCGCGAGGAATCCGGGGTGGACCGCGGGCCCCTAGGGCCTCGGCGTCAGCGTCAGGAGGGTTGCCTCCGGCGGGCAGGCGAAGCGGACCGGGGTGTAGCGGTTGGTGCCGCAGCCCGCAGAGACGTGCAGGTAGGCGCGGTGGCCCTCCGCCTCGTGCGTGGACAGGCCCTTGACCCGCTTCGTGTCGAGGTCGCAGTTGGTGACGAGCGCCCCGTAGAAGGGGATGCACAGCTGCCCGCCGTGCGTGTGCCCGGCGAGGATCAGCGGGTACCGGTCGGCGGTGAAGGACTCCAGGACGCGCAGGTACGGGGCGTGGACGACCGCCATCGAGAAGTCCGCGTCCGCCTCCGGACCGCCCGCGACCCGCTCGTAGCGGTCGCGCTTGATGTGCGGGTCGTCCAGGCCGGTGAAGGCGAGCTCCAGGCCGTCCAGCTTCATCCGGGCCCGTGTGTTGGTGAGGTTCAGCCAGCCCGCCGCGTCGAAGGCGTCCCGCAGTTCCTCCCACGGGTTGTGGACGGCGCCGACGACCGGCTTGTTGCCGTTCAGCCCGTGCCGTCCCTGGGTCTTCTCGATCAGGTAGCGCCCCGGGTTGCGCAGCCGCGGCCCGTAGTAGTCGTTCGACCCGAAGACGTACACCCCGGGGAAGTCCATCAGGGGCCCGAGGGCGTCGAGCACCTCCGGCACGCCCTCGGTGTCCGAGAGGTTGTCGCCGGTGTTCACGACGAAGTCGGGGCGCAGGCCCGCGAGGGACTGGAGCCAGGCGCGCTTCTTGCGCTGCCCGCCGACCATGTGGATGTCCGAGACCTGGAGTACGCGCAGCGGGCGCACTCCGGGGGGCAGGACCGGCACCGTGACCCGGCGCAGGCGGAAGGACCGCGCCTCGAAACCGGCGGCGTAGGCCACACCGGCGGCTCCCACCGCCGCGATTCCGGCAGCCGCTTTCAGGGGTACTCCGTAACGCGCACGCATGGGCCCATCGTCGCAGACCCGCAAAACACGTGGGCGCCACCGTCCCCGTACCTGGCAGACTCATGGGCATGACCACGCTCAAGGCCAAGCTCCAGGAAGACCTCACGACCGCCATCAGGGCACGCGACGAGCTGCACTCGTCCACGCTGCGCCTGACCCTCTCCGCCATCACCAAGGAGGAGGTCGCCGGCAAGGAAGCGCGCGTGCTCTCCGACGACGAGGTCCTCAAGGTGATCGCGAAGGAGGCGAAGAAGCGCCGTGAGGCCGCGGATGCCTTCGCCCAGGGCGGCCGTCCCGAGCAGGCTGCCCGGGAGACCGCGGAGGGCGAGTTCCTCGACACCTACCTGCCCAAGCAGCTCAGCGACGACGAGCTCGTCGCGATCGTGGCGCAGGCTGTGGCCGAGGCCAGGGCGGCCGGCGCCGAGGGGCCGCGGGCCATGGGCGCCGTCATGAAGATCGTGAACCCGAAGGTCGCCGGTCTGGCGGAGGGCGGGCGCGTCGCCGCCGTCGTCAGGCAGCAGCTCTCCTGACCGCCCCACACGCACGGGGGCCCCGACCGGATCCGATCCGGTCGGGGCCCCCCAGCCGGGGCGGGGCGCACCAAAAGGCCGGACCGGCGCCGGCCAC
>NZ_JBHXSC010000009.1:0-64846 GCF_042716505.1 Streptomyces sp. NPDC058674 | reverse complement strand
CGGGGCGGGTGTTTTGGCGCGACCCCACCGCCACCCCCCCCCCCGCCGGGGGCCCCCCGCCCCGCCGGTCCGGGTCGGGGCCCCCGTGCGTGTGCGGGCCGCACCTTCGGGCCTGACGGCCCCGGGCGACCGGCTGCCGGCTACTGCTCCGCGCGGCCCCCGAGCAGCCCCTGGCCGAAGGAGATCCCCGGGAAGGGGCGCTCCGGGTCGGCGCCGCCGCCGGTGGTGCCCGCGGTGGCTCCGGCGATCGTCTGCCCGCCGGTCCGGGCGCCGGGCTTGTTGTCACCGCCCGGCTTGCCGGTCCTGCCCGGCTTGCTCGGGGTCGTCGGCGGCTGCCGGTTGCCGCGCGGGCCGCCGGCCGGGACGTTCGGCTCCGGGATGCTGACCGTGACGAAGCCGGGGGCCTCGCGCCCGGACAGTGCGCCGGTGACCGAGTCCTTCCAGATCGGGCCGGGCAGGCAGCCGCCGCAGACCTTGTCGTAGGGCGTGCCGCCGATCACGATGTCCTCCATCGAGATCTTCTTGGCGCCGCCGGAGCCGACCCACACCGCGCCCGACATGTTCGGCGTGTAGCCGACGAACCAGGCGTTGTAGCGGGAGTCCGTCGTACCGGTCTTGCCCGCGTTGTCGCGGTCCGTCAGGCCGGCCCGCTCACCCGTACCGGAGTCGACCACTCCGCGCAGCAGGGTGTTGATGGTGTCGGCCGTGTTCTGCGACATGGCGCGGTCGCACTTGGACTTCGGCACGGCGAGCGCCTTGCCGTGCGAGTCGGTGATCGACTCGATGGCGACCGGGGTGCAGTAGACGCCGCGGTTGGCGAAGGCCGCGTACGCGTTGGCCATCGTCAGCGGGGACATCTCCTCGGAGCCGAGCGCGATGGCCGGGCCGTCGGCCAGCTTCGCGCCGCTGGCCGGGACGACGCCGAGCTTCTGCGTCATCTCGGACACCGGGCAGAGGCCGATCTCGCCGATCATCTCCACGAAGTAGGTGTTGATCGACTTCTCCATGGCCGTCTTCAGCGCATAGGGGCCGACCTCCTGCTCGGTCTCGTTCTCCGCCGCTTCCTTCTCCCTGCGGTTGTTCAGGTACAGCGTGCCGTCGCAGCGGGAGATCGGGCTCGGGTAGTCCATCTTGTACGGGGCCGCGTACACCTGCGTCGGCGGCACGCCCCGCTCCAGCGCGGCGGCCGCGATGAAGGGCTTGAAGGTCGAGCCCACCTGGAAGCCGAAGTTGGAGCCGCCCATCCGCTTGTCGACGGAGTAGTTGATCTGGGTCTCGTTCTTCCCGAAGCCGTACGGCTTGGACTGTCCCATCGCCAGTACGCGCCCGGTGCCCGGCTGGACCAGGGTCACGGCCGTGGCGATCGAGTCCTCCTGGTAGACGTGCTCCTTGATCGACTCGTTGGCCGCGTCCTGCGACTGCGGGTCCAGGGTCGTACGGACCGTCAGGCCGCCCTGGTTCCAGACCTTCGCCCGCTCCTCGCGCGTCTTGCCGAAGACCGCGTCGGTCAGGAAGGTGTTGCGCACGTAGTCGCAGAAGAAGCCGGCGCCCTTGACCGCGGTGATGCAGCCGTTCCTCGGCTTCGTGACCTTCAGCGTGACGGGCTTGGCCTTCGCCTCGTCGGCCTCGGCCTGCGAGACGTCCTTCATGTCGGCCATCCGCTGCAGGACGATGTTGCGGCGCTTCATCGCCTCCTGCGCGTCGTTCACCGGGTCGTAGCGGCTCGGCGACTGCACGATGCCCGCGAGGAGCGCCGACTCCTCCAGGGCCAGGTCCTTGGCCGGCTTGCTGAAGTAGCGCTGGGCGGCGGATTCGACGCCGTACGCCTGCTGCCCGAAGTAGGTGATGTTGAGGTAGTTCTCGAGGATCTTCTTCTTCCCGAGCTCCTCCTCGACCTGGATCGAGTACTTCAGCTCGCGGATCTTGCGCCCGAGGCTCTTCTCCTGTGCCTCGCGGACCTTCGTCTCGTCGTCGCCGGCCTCTTCGACGAAGACGTTCTTCACGTACTGCTGGGTCAGGGTGGAGGCGCCCTGCGCGGCGCCGCCCTCCTGCGCGTTGCGGTTGACCGCGCGAAGGATGCCCTTGAGGTCGACCGCGCCGTGTTCGTAGAAGCGGGAGTCCTCGATCGCGACGATCGCCTTCTGCATGTACGGGGAGATCGCCGTGAGCGGGACCACCTGCCGGTCTCTCGAATAGACGGTGGCGATCAGGCCACCCTCGGAGTCCAGAATCGTGGTCCGCTGGCTCAACGGCGGAGTCTTGAGATTGGCCGGGATCTCATCGAACCCCTCGACCGTTCCCTTCGCCGCCAGGCCCAGGGCACCTGCCGCCGGGATGGCCATACCTGCCAGCACAACTCCGGAGAGAACGGACACCCCGAGGAACTTGACGGCCTGCTGGCTCCCCGTGAGCCCGCCGCCCGAGCGCTTCTTTCCCATGGAGGGCAGCCTACGTTCTCATTCACCGGACACACGCGAATGCCTTGGCCTAAGCTGTCCCCAACTGTCACAGCAGAGTGGTGCCACATCAACCCCCCGGCTTGATTTTCACCCTTCCCGAATGGGGTGGACTGATGTCCGAATCCCGCCCCCTGTGCCGTCCGAGCCCCGCCGGTAGTTCCCCGATTTCACCCGAATCGCCGGAATGGTCGGGCATGTCGCCGGATCACTCCGTCGGGTGATCTGCCGCTTACCCATAGTCCGTTCGGACCATTCAAGATTGGGCCCGTCGGGGGTGTTGCGCCGTGCCCGCCTTCCGTAACGTCCTCAACTGGCAGCGGTGAATATGCCGCTACCGCCGTGGGGGAGCCTCGATTCGGGAGAGGACGGCGCCGGGATGGGCTGGGTTACCGACTGGAGTGCGCAGGCAGCCTGCCGCACTACCGATCCGGATGAACTATTCGTTCAAGGAGCGGCACAGAACAGGGCCAAGGCGGTGTGCACCGGATGTCCGGTGCGGACCGAGTGCCTGGCCGACGCGCTCGACCATCGTGTCGAGTTCGGCGTGTGGGGCGGAATGACCGAGCGGGAACGACGTGCGCTGTTGCGCCGGCGCCCCACCGTCACCTCGTGGCGGCGGCTGCTCGAAACCGCTCGCACGGAGTACGAGCGCAGTACCGGCATCCTCACCATGGATGACGACACGGAGATGGACGTTCCGTACGAGACCTACGCGGCAGCCGGGTAACCCCCGGACGCCCCGTCGTACGAACGCCTACGCTCCGGCCGGAACCCCGGCCGCGAGTCGCTCTCCGATGGCCCGCAGCCCGGCGAGGTCGTGCACGTCGCCGGGCAGGGCGGCCACTTCGGCCACCGCCACTTCGGGGTGCAGTGAGGTGAAGCGGTCGCGTGTGCGCCGCTCACGCGCGATCACCTGCATCCTCTCGGCGTGCAGGCGCAGCAGCCCCGCCGTGATCACGTCGACCGTGATCGCGTCGTCGGCCGTTTCCGCCGCCGCCCCTCCTGCCGTCCGGGCCTCATGCCGGTCCTCGTTCCGGGCTCCGCTCCGGGGATCGTGCCGGTCCTCTCCGACCTCCGCGGTGTCGCTCTCGGCGCTGGGGGAGCCGGTCTCGGGGCTTTCCGCGGGAGCCCTCACGGCCTCGGGGGCCGTGTCACGAAGTCCAGCTTTCCCGGACTCCTGATCGACAATGCACCCCTCTTCAAGATTCTCTGCGGCGGCCAACGCCCGTTCCGCGGACAGCCCGTCGGCGCCGCTGCCGTGCACCCGGTTCAGTACGAGCCCGGCCAGGGGCATGCTCTCCGAGGCCAGCCGGTCCACGAAGTACGCCGCCTCGCGCAGGGCGTCCGGTTCCGGGGCCGCGACCACCAGGAACGCCGTCCCGGGGGCCTGGAGCAGCCGGAAGGTGGCGTCGGCGCGGGTGCGGAAGCCGCCGAACATCGTGTCCATCGCGGCCACGAAGGTCTGCACGTCCTTGAGCAGCGAGGCGCCCATCAGCTTGCTGAGGGTGCCCGTCATCATCGACATGCCGACATTCAGGAACTTCATCCCGGCCCGGCCGCCGACCTTCGCCGGAGCCATCAGCACCCGGATGAACTTCCCGTCCAGGAAGGACCCGAGGCGTTTGGGGGCGTCCAGGAAGTCCAGCGCGGAACGGCTCGGCGGGGTGTCCACGATGATCAGGTCCCAGTCGTCCCGGGCGCGCAGCTGGCCCAGCTTCTCCATCGCCATGTACTCCTGCGTGCCGGCGAAACCGGCCGACAGGGACTGGTAGAAGGGGTTGGCGAGGATGGCCCGGGCCCGCTCGCCGTCCGCGTGCGCCTCGACGATCTCGTCGAAGGTCCGCTTCATGTCCAGCATCATGGCGTGCAGTTCACCGCCGTCGGCCCCCACGGAGTCCACCCTGCGCGGGGTGTTGTCCAGCGAGTCGATGCCCATCGACTGGGCGAGCCGCCGCGCCGGGTCGATGGTGAGCACGACCGCCTTGCGCCCGCGGCCCGCCGCCCGTACGCCGAGCGCCGCGGCCGTGGTGGTCTTGCCGACCCCGCCCGACCCGCAGCACACGATGATCCGGGTCTTCCGGTCGTCCAGCAACCGGTCGACAGCCAGCCGCGGCGGAGTGTCCAGGCCCACGGTGTCCACCCCCTCGCTCATTCGGCCACCGTCTGCTTCCGCAGGTCCTTGGCGAGGGCGTAGAGCCCCGCCAGATCCATCCCCGCGCCCAGCAGGGGGAGTTCGTACGTCGGCAGGCCCAGGTCTTCCAGGACCGCGCGCTGCGCGCGCTCCAGCTCGACCCGGCCCGCGTGCTCGGCCGCCTGCGCGAGGAGCGGGTCCACGAGCCGCTCGGCCAGCCCGCCGCGGCGCGCCCCGCCGAGCCCCGCCCGGGACAGCGCCCCGGCCACACCGGCGCGGTGGTCCTCGGCGGCGGCGCGCAGGGTGTCCTCGTCGAGGTGGTGCGGCCGGACCATGTTGACGACGACACGGCCCACGGGCAGCCCGGCCGCCCGCAGCTCCGCGATGCCGTCCGCGGTCTCCTGGACCGGCATCTCCTCCAGCAGCGTGACCAGGTGCACGGCCGTCTCGGAGGACTTGAGCACCTTCATGACGGCCTGGGCCTGGTTGTGGATCGGCCCGAACCGGGCCAGGCCGGCCACCTCGTCGTTGACGTTCAGGAACCGGGTGATCCGCCCGGTCGGCGGCGCGTCCATGATCACGTGGTCGTAGACGAACCGGCCGGACTTGTCCTTGCGGCGGACCGCCTCGCACGCCTTGCCGGTCAGCAGCACGTCCCGCAGCCCGGGTGCGATCGTCGTCGCGAAGTCGATCGCGCCGAGCTTCTTGAGGGCCCGGCCCGCCGACCCGAGCTTGTAGAACATCTGGAGGTAGTCCAGGAGCGCCCGCTCGGCGTCGATGGCGAGCGCGTAGACCTCACCGCCCCCGCCCGGCGCGACGGCGATCTTGCGCTCCTCGTACGGGAGCGCCTCGGCGCCGAAGAGCTGGGCGAGGCCCTGCCTGCCCTCGACCTCCACGAGTAGAGTCCGTCCGCCCTCGCGTGCGAGGGCGAGCGCGAGTGCGGCGGCGACCGTGGTCTTGCCGGTGCCGCCCTTGCCGCTGACCACCTGGAGCCTGCTCACAGCGACCGAGCCTAACCACTCGGCCCACGGGCCGCGCATGAGGCCCGCACCTCAGGCACTACCCTCGCTCCCATGACCAAGAAGTTCGAATACGCGACCGTCCCGCTGCTGGTCCACGCCACCAAGCAGATCCTGGACACCTGGGGCGAGGACGGCTGGGAGCTCGTCCAGGTCGTGCCCGGGCCGAACAACCCCGAGCAGCTGGTGGCCTACCTCAAGCGGGAGAAGGCATGAGCGGCGTCGTCGAGGCGAAGCTGGCCGAACTGGGCCTGACCCTGCCCGAGGTCGTCCCGCCGCTGGCCGCGTACCAGCCGGCCGTGCGGTCGGGCGCGTACGTGTACACCGCCGGCCAGCTGCCGATGGTCAAGGGCAACCTGCCGGTCACCGGCAAGGTCGGCGCCGAGGTCTCCGCGGAGCAGGCCAAGGAGCTCGCCGCCACCTGCGCGCTGAACGCCCTGGCCGCCGTCAAGTCGGTCATCGGCGACCTCGACAAGATCGCGCGTGTCGTGAAGGTCGTCGGCTTCATCGCCTCGGCCCCGGACTTCACCGCCCAGCCCGGCGTGCTGAACGGCGCCAGCGAGCTGCTCGGACAGGTCCTCGGCGACAAGGGCGTGCACGCCCGCAGCGCGGTCGGTGTGGCCGTCCTGCCGCTGGACGCCCCGGTTGAGATCGAGATCCAGGTAGAGATCGCCTCGTCCTGACGGCGGTCTGACGGCGGCCGGGCGGCGGTCCGACGATGGTCGGATGACGACTCCGAGGCGTCCCCGGCCGTTCGAGGTTCCGAGGGCGCCGCGCGGGCGGCCTCCGCCCACGGGTGGAGGCCGCCCGCACGGCCCCGTCCGCACGGCCCCGTCCGCGCGGCCCCGTCCGCACGGCCCCGTCCGCACGGCCCCGTCCGCACGGCCCCGTGCCGCCGTGGCGGAACCGGTCCGCCGCGGTGCGGCGGGCGCGCGGGGCGCAGCGGCGGGCGGCCCTCGAACATCGGGCCGGATGGCCGTAGCATCCCGCCATGCCGAATGGTCAGTACGGTCAGCAGCAGCCCCCCGCCGGAGGCCAGTGGTACCCGCCGGAGTGGCCCGACCGCATCCGCGCGCTCGCGGACGGCTCGATCACCCCGGTCGACCCGCGGCGGGCCGCCACCGTGATGCTGCTGCGCGACACCCCCGCCGGACCCGCCGTGCACATGATCCGCAGACGCGCCTCCATGGCCTTTGCCGGAGGGGCGTACGCCTATCCCGGCGGCGGGGTCGATCCGCGCGACGAGGAGCACCAGGTCGGCTGGGCGGGCCCCTCACGGGCCGACTGGGCCGCCCGGCTCGGGACCGATCCGGCGAGCGCGCAGGCGATCGTCTGCGGCGCGGTGCGCGAGACCTTCGAGGAGGCGGGCGTCCTGCTCGCCGGCGAGACCCCGGACACCGTCGTCGGCGACACCACCGGTGACGACTGGGAGGCCGACCGGCAGGCGCTCGTCGCCCGCGGGCTGTCCTTCGCCGAGTTCCTCGACCGCCGCGGCCTGCGGCTGCGCTCCGACCTGCTGGGGGCGTGGGCGCGCTGGATCACGCCGGAGTTCGAACCGCGCCGCTACGACACCTGGTTCTTCGTCGCGGCCCTCCCCGAGGGCCAGCGCACCCGCAACGCCTCCACCGAAGCCGACCGGACTGTGTGGATCCGCCCCGCCGAGGCGGCCGCCGGGTACGACGCGGGCGAGCTCCTGATGATGCCGCCCACCATCTCCACCCTGCGCTCCCTGGAGCCGTACGGGAGCGCCGCCGGGGCGCTCGCCGCAGCCGCTGCGCAGGACCTCGCGCCGGTCCTGGCGCGGGCCTCGCTGGAGGACGGGCAGCTGGTGCTCAGCTGGCCGGGCCACGACGAGTTCACCAAGCGAGTGCGCCCGGGAGGCCCCGCATGACCGACGCCGCCGCACTCCCCGGACAGCCCCGCGGGGTGGTCGCCTCGGGACCGGCCACCGCCCGCGCGGTCAACGTCCTGGCCCCCAACGCCTCGGCGATGACCCTGGACGGCACCAACACCTGGCTCCTCTCCGAGCCCGGCTCCGACCTGGCCGTCGTCGTCGACCCCGGCCCGCTGGACGAGGGGCACCTGCGCGCCGTCGTCGCCGCCGCAGAGCAGGCCGGCAAGCGGATCGCGCTCACGCTGCTCACCCACGGCCACCCCGACCACGCGGAGGGCGCCGGCCGCTTCGCGGAGCTCACCGGCACCAACGTCCGCGCCCTGGACCCGGCCCTGCGCCTCGGCGACGAGGGCCTGGGCGCCGGGGACGTGATCCGGACCGGCGGGCTGGAGCTGCGCGTCGTCCCCACGCCCGGCCACACCGGCGACTCGCTCTGCTTCCACCTGCCCGCCGACCGGGCCGTGCTGACCGGCGACACGATCCTCGGGCGCGGCACCACGGTCGTGGCGCACCCCGACGGCCGCCTCGGCGACTACCTGGACTCGCTGCGCCGGCTGCGCTCGCTCGCGGTCGACGACGGGGTCCACACCGTCCTGCCGGGCCACGGACCGGTGCTGGAGGACGCCCAGGGGGCCGTGGAGTACTACCTGGCGCACCGCGCCCACCGTCTGGCCCAGGTGGAGACGGCCGTGGAGAACGGTTGCACCACCCCGGCGGCGGTCGTCGCCCGCGTCTACGCGGACGTGGACCGCTCCCTGTGGCCGGCGGCCGAATGGTCCGTCCGGGCGCAGATCGAGTACCTTCGTGATCACGGACTGATCCCCGGGGGGCCCGAGTGAACGACCTCGTCCTGTGGGCGGCGGTGATCGCCGTGGCCGCGGGGATCACCTCCACGCTGGCACTGCGCATCCGGCGCCTGGAGCGCACCGCCGACCGGGCCGAGCGGCGCCTGGGGCTGCTGCTGGACCACCTCGGCGTGGCCGAGCCCGAGCCGGCCGGCCTGGACGGGGTACGGGCCCTGCTGCGGGAGGGCCGCACGATCGAGGCGATCAAGGCGTACCGGGGTGCCACCGGCGCCGGCCTGGCGGAGGCCAAGGCGGCCGTCGAGGCCCTGGAAGCCCGCCGCTAGCCCGTCCCGTCCCGTCGGGCCGCCGTCGCGGCGGCCGATCCGCCCGCTTCCGTGCCGCGGCAGGCATGCCGCAGGGCAGTCCCGCACGGCCCGTGGGCCCGTCCGGGGCTAGCGGGTGGCGCAGGGGTGCCCGTACCGGTCGCAGGCGCGTCCGCGGTTACTCCTGCGGCGCGGCCGGCGCTGTACGGCGGTAGGCGCCCGTACGGCCCGCTGACCCGCCCGGCGCGTGGCGCCCTTAGGGCCCGTGGGCCCGTCACGAGCGGCATGTGTACGGCCCGGAGGCCTCCCGGCCCCAGGGCCTGCCGGCCGTACGGCCCGTGGGCCCGTCCCGGGCCTGCGCGGCCCCTCCCGTACGCGGGAACGCGAAAGGGGCCCCGCCCGGCCGGGCAGGACCCCTCGACGGCTCAGAGCGGCGTCGGTGTCAGCGGGACCGCTTCGCGAGGCGCTCCACGTCCAGCAGGATCACCGCGCGCGCCTCCAGGCGCAGCCAGCCGCGGCCGGCGAAGTCGGCCAGGGCCTTGTTCACGGTCTCGCGGGAGGCGCCGACGAGCTGCGCGAGCTCCTCCTGCGTGAGGTCGTGCACCACGTGGATGCCCTCCTCCGACTGCACGCCGAACCGGCGCGACAGGTCGAGGAGCGCCCGCGCCACGCGGCCCGGGACGTCGGAGAAGACCAGGTCGGACATCTGGTCGTTGGTCTTGCGCAGGCGCCGGGCGACGGCGCGCAGGAGCGCGGTGGCGACCTCGGGCCGGGCGTTGAGCCAGGGCTGCAGGTCGCCGTGGCCGAGGCCGAGCAGCTTGACCTCGGTCAGCGCGGTGGCGGTGGCCGTGCGCGGGCCCGGGTCGAAGAGCGACAGCTCGCCGATCAGCTCGCCGGGGCCGAGGACGGCCAGCATGTTCTCGCGACCGTCGGGGGAGGTCCGGTGCAGCTTCACCTTGCCCTCGGTGACCACGTACAGCCGGTCGCCGGGGTCGCCCTCGTGGAAGAGGGCGTCACCGCGTGCGAGGGTCACCTCGCCCATGGAGGCGCGGAGCTCCGCGGCCTGCTCGTCATCGAGCGCCGCGAAGAGCGGGGCGCGCCGCAGAACGTCGTCCACGAATCTCTCTCCTATGTCGACCAGCTCAGGGGACAGTGCCCCCATTTTGCCGGACGGCTCAAACAGTGCGATCAATCACAAGGATGCCGGACGGACGGGTGTGCTGGGTGGTGGGAGACCAATCGGGGTGGTGTTACCTGAGGTCCGGGCGGGTGTCAGCGGCCGGCCTTAGGCTGGCCGGGTGTCCAATAAGCCGGTGAGAGCACAGGCCAAGGGGTCCGCAGGAGTGACGGCGGCCCATAATTCAGCCGTGGGCGAACAAGTCCCCGGGAGGGTGTCCGCGGAGGCCCTGGGACCCCCGGAGGGCAAAGTTTCGGCCAAGAAAGCGCAGTCGGCCCGACCCGAATCCCGTCTGGCCATGGTGCGCCGGGCCCGGCGCATCAACCGCGAGCTGGCCGAGATATACCCGTACGCCCATCCGGAGCTCGACTTCCGCAATCCCTTCGAGCTGCTCGTCGCAACGGTGCTGTCCGCCCAGACCACCGACCTGCGGGTGAACCAGACGACCCCGGCCCTGTTCGCCGCGTACCCGACGCCGGAGGACATGGCCGCCGCCGCTCCCGAACACCTGGAGGAGCTGATCCGGCCGACCGGGTTCTTCCGCGCGAAGTCCCGCTCCCTGCTCGGGCTCTCCAAGGCCCTGCGGGACGACTTCGGCGGGGAGGTGCCGGGCCGGATCGAGGACCTGGTGACCCTGCCCGGTGTGGGCCGCAAGACGGCGAACGTGGTCCTCGGCAATGCGTTCGGCGTCCCCGGGATCACCGTGGACACCCATTTCGGGCGGCTCGTGCGCCGCTGGAAGTGGACCGAGCAGGAGGACCCGGAGAAGGTCGAGGCGGAGATCTGCGCGATCTTCCCCAAGAGCGAGTGGACGATGCTCTCGCACCGGGTGGTCTTCCACGGCCGCCGGATCTGCCACTCCCGCAAGCCCGCCTGCGGGGCCTGCCCGATCGCCCCGCTCTGCCCGGCGTACGGAGAGGGCGAGACCGATCCGGAGAAGGCGAAGAAACTGCTCAAGTACGAGAAGGGCGGCCAACCGGGCCAGCGCCTGACCCCGCCCCCGGACTACCCGGGCCTCCCGGCGCCGCCGCTGGGCGCCCCGGCGCCCTGAGGGCCGGTACGGGCCGGCGCAGGCGACCGGGCACGACGACCGGGCACGACGACCGGGCACGACGACCGGGCACGACGACCGGGCACGACGACCGGGCACGACGACCGGGCAGGGCGGCCCGGGCGGCGTCCGCGGCGCCGGGCGGGGTCGGAGTCGCGGCCGCGGCGCCGCACCGCAGGAACGAATCGGTACCCGGGCCGCGTTGGCGGTGCGGGGGAACACGGACAGGGGTGCCTATGACCGGGGCTACGCAGAACCGCCGGACCGACTCCGGCACGGCCGGGCGCGAGGCCCCGTACGGCCACTCACGCGGCAGTACCGCCCTCAGCACCGTCGGGCTGCCCGACTGGCTCGATCCCGTCGTGCAGGCCGCGCGGACGGTCCGGCCGACCCAGCTCAGCCGCTTCCTGCCGCCCGAGGACGGCCGCGGCCGGCAGTCCGCCGTGCTGATCCTCTTCGGCGAGGGCCCCCGCGGCCCCGAGCTGCTCCTCATGGAGCGCGCGGGCAGCCTCCGCTCCCACCCCGGGCAGCCCTCCTTCCCCGGCGGCGCCCTCGACCCCGAGGACGGCGACCCGCACACCACGGGCCCGCTGCGCGCCGCGCTGCGGGAGGCGGAGGAGGAGACCGGCCTGGACCCCGCCGGGGTGCAGCTCTTCGGAGTGCTGCCCCGCCTCTACATCCCGGTCAGCGAGTTCGTCGTGACCCCGGTGCTCGGGTGGTGGCGGTCCCCCAGCCCGGTCGGCGTGGTCGACCCGGCCGAGACGGCCCGGGTGTTCACGGTTCCCGTGGCGGATCTCACGGACCCCCGGTTCCGGGTCACGGTCGTGCACCCGAGCGGCCACCAGGGTCCGGCTTTCACCGTTGAATCGGCTCTGGTCTGGGGTTTTACCGCCGGAGTGATCGACCGGATCCTGCACTTCGCGGGCTGGGAACGCCCGTGGGACCGTTCGCGGCACGTCCCGCTCGACTGGCGCGCATGAGACGGTGGCCCACGTGAACGTGCTGGACATCCTGTTGCTGGTCGCCGCCGTGTGGTTCGCGATCGTGGGCTACCGCCAGGGGTTCGTCGTCGGCATCCTGTCGGTGATCGGCTTCCTCGGCGGTGGTCTCATCGCCGTGTCCCTGCTCCCGCTGATCTGGGACCGGGTGACCGACAACGGCACCCAGGTGTCCACCACCGTCGTCGTCATCGCCGTCGTCTCGATCATCATCTGCGCCTCGATCGGCCAGGCCCTGACCACCCATCTGGGGAACCGGCTCAGACGCCACATCACCTGGTCGCCGGCGCGCGCGCTCGACGCGACCGGCGGCGCCCTCGTCAACGTGGTCGCGATGCTGCTGGTGGCGTGGCTGATCGGCTCGTGGGTCGCCGTCACCTCCCTGCCCACGGTGGGCAAGGAGGTCCGCACCTCCAAGGTGCTGACGGGCGTGTCGCGGGTCCTGCCGGACCAGGCGGACACCTGGTTCTCGGACTTCAGCTCCACCCTCGCGCGCAACGGGTTCCCGCAGGTGTTCAGCCCGTTCTCCAACGAGCCCATCACCGAGGTGCGCGCGCCGGACCCGGCGCTCGCCCGCAGCCCCGTCACCGAGCAGGCCAAGCGCTCCATCGTGAAGGTCGTCGGCACCGCCTCCAGTTGCAGCAAGGTGCTGGAGGGCACCGGGTTCGTCTTCGCGCCCGGCAAGGTGATGACGAACGCGCACGTCGTCGGCGGGGTGTCCGAGCCGACCGTGCAGATCGGCGGCGAGGGCCGGCTGTACGACGGCAAGGTCGTGCTCTACGACTGGGCGCGCGACATCGCCGTCCTGGACGTGCCGAAACTGAAGGCCCCGCCGCTGGAGTTCATCGACAAGGACGCGGCGAGCGGCAGCGACGCCATCGTGGCCGGCTTCCCGGAGAACGGCGGGTACGACGTCCGCGCGGCCCGTGTCCGAGGCCGCATCAACGCCAACGGCCCGGACATCTACCACCGGGGCACGGTGCGCCGCGACGTCTACTCGCTGTACGCGACGGTCCGCCAGGGCAACTCCGGCGGCCCCCTGCTCACCCCCGACGGCAGGGTGTACGGGGTCGTCTTCGCCAAGTCCCTGGACGACCCGAACACCGGTTACGCGCTGACGGTGGACGAGATCCGCGACGACATCCGGATCGGAAGGACTGCCGACCGACGGGTCGACAGCCAGAGCTGCGCCCTGTGAGCCGTACGGGAGGGTGAGCCCGTACGGCCGGCAGGACGAGCGGGCTTCCTGCGTCCGCCCGTCTCGCTGCGTCGGCCTGTCTGGCTGCGTCCGCTCGTCTCGCTACGTCCGCGGATGGCGGAGGCGCGCCGAGACCCAGCGGGCCCTGCGGCGCAGGATGCGCGGAATTCCGAGCCGGAGGTCGTGGCCGTGGCGGCCAGTCCTCTCGCGGGTGCCCGGCACGGTGGCCGAGCGTCGTTCGTATGCGGTGTCACCGTGGTCGTGCGTCCAGCTCATACATCGAGCTGTGCCCGTGCCCCAAGGTCGGTAATCCCGTTCGGGGCGGCCAATCGGCCTATGCGCCAGGCAAATGAATGCTTGTCATACAAGCGTGGCGCACGTGCCGTTCGCCGTTCAGCGGTCCGGCTCGGGGTCCTTGAGCCAGTTCACCAGCTCGGTGGTGAAGGCCGCCGGATCCTCCTCGTGCGGGAAGTGGCCGAGGCCCTCGAACAGCCGCCACCGGTACGGGGCTTCGACGTACTGCCCGGAACCGGCCGCGCTGCGCGTCCGCATGACCGGGTCCAGCGAGCCGTGCAGGTGCAGGGTCGGCACCCGCACCGGCCGCTTCATCCGCCGGTTGAACTGGAGCCCGTCGGGCCGCGCCATCGACCGCATCATCCAGCGGTACGGCTCGACCGAGCAGTGCGCGGTGGACGGGATGCACATCGCCCGCCGGTACACCTCCAGGTCCGCGTCCTCGGGAGGCAGCGGACCCGACCAGTCCCGGATCAGCTCCGCCACGAGCGCCCCGTCGTCGGCGACGAGCTGCCGCTCGGGGACGAACGGGCGCTGGAAGCCCCAGATGTGCGAACTGGCGCGGGTCTGGCCGAAGTCGGACAGCATCGCGGAGCGCCAGCGGCGCGGGTGCGGCATCGACGACACGACGAGCCGGCGCACCAGCTTGGGCCGCATCACGGCGGCCGTCCAGGCGAGGTAGCCGCCCAGGTCGTGCCCGACGAGGGCGGCGTCCGGCTCGCCGAGGGAGCGTACGACCCCGGTGATGTCGAGCGCGAGGTTGGCGGGGTCGTAACCGCGGGGGGTGCGGTCGCTGCCGCCCACTCCGCGCAGGTCCATCGCGACCGCCCGGTACCCGGCGTCGGCGAGGGCCGCCATCTGGTGGCGCCAGGTCCACCAGAACTGCGGGAAGCCGTGCAGGAGCAGCACCAGCGGGCCGTCGCCGAGCTCGGCGACGTGGAAGCGGGCTCCGTTGGCGGCGACGTCCCGGTGGGTCACCGTCCGCCCGCCGGGGAGGCCGAGCCGCACCGCCGTGGCAGCAGTGGGGGGAGTGCCGGGGTCGGGTGTGGGCGCTGTCATGAGGACGAGCGTGCCACACCCACCACCTGGTCACTCACCGGCCGCGGATGCGGCTTGACGGTGCCGACGAGCGCCGCGGTCCGCTTGACGGACTCGATGGTCTTCGTCGGCGGCTTGACCTTCTTGAACTTCGCCACCGCGAGCAGTCCGACCAGGCCCGCGATCAGCCAGAACGCGCCGCCGACGATGAGGAAGGACCACGCGAGCCCGAGGCCGAGGTTGTGGATCCCGTAGGCCGCCGCGAAACTCAGTACGGGGAGGGAGAACAGGATCAGGACGCCCGCCACGATCGCCGCGCCGCTGCCGATGCCCGCGCGCTTGACGTCCTGCTTGATCTCCACCTTGGCGAGGGCGATCTCGTCGTGCACCAGGGCGGACATCTCGGCGGTGGCCGAGGCGACCAGCTGGCCGAGCGTGCGCTCGGCTCCTCGTGCCCCTTGGTCCACTGCGCTCATCGCTCTCTCCCTCTGTCGTCTGCCGCCGGCGGCTGTCCTCCGTCGTCAGTCAGATCATGCCGGACGGTCGGCCTCGGCGCTGGACCCGGATGCCTCCGGGGCGTCGGCGGCACTCGCCGCAGCGGCCCTGCGGCGGTGCTCGGCGGCCTTCGCCTCGTGGATCAGGGCCATCCGCAGGTGGTATTCGGGATTGCCCTCCTCGTAGACGTCCGGGATGCCGTCGAGGTCCTCGTCGCGCTCCTCGGCCTCGGTGAGGGCGCGGTACCTGCGGTTGCGGAGCTTGAGCATGACGGCGGCGACCACGGCGGCGATCAGGGAGCCGATCAGGACGGCGGCCTTGACCTCGTCGGTGAGGACGGGGTCGTCGGTGAAGGCGAGTTCGCCGATGAGGAGGGAGACGGTGAAGCCGATGCCGGCGAGCGTGGCCACCGCGAGCACGTCGGGCCAGGCCAGGTCCTCGTTCAGCTCGGCCTTGGTGAAGCGGGCGGCCAGCCAGGTGCCGCCGAAGATGCCCACGGTCTTGCCGACGACCAGGCCGAGCACCACGCCGAGGGTCTCGGGGCGGGTGAAGACCTGGGCGACGGCCTTGTCGGAGAGGGACACGCCGGCGGAGAGGAGCGCGAAGAAGGGCACGGCCAGACCGGCCGACAGGGGCCGGACCAGGTGCTCGATGCGCTCGCCGGGGGAGTGCTCCTCGCCGTCCTGGCGGGAGCAGCGCAGCATCAGGCCCATTGCCACGCCGGCGATGGTGGAGTGGACGCCGCTGTTGTACATCAGGCCCCAGATGACCAGGGCGAGCGGGACGTAGACGTACCAGCCGCGGACGCCGGCGCGGAGCAGGAACCAGAAGAGGGCGAGCCCGAAGACGGCGCCGCCGAGCGCCGGGAAGTTGATCTCGCTGGTGAAGAACACCGCGATGATCATGATGGCGAAGAGGTCGTCGACGACCGCGAGGGTCAGCAGGAAGGCGCGCAGGGCGGACGGCAGCGAGGTACCGATGACCGCGAGGACCGCGAGGGCGAAGGCGATGTCGGTAGCGGTCGGGACCGCCCAGCCGTCCATCGATCCGCTGCCGACGGTGTTGACCGCGACGTAGACCAGCGCGGGCGCGGCCATGCCGCAGAGGGCGGCGATCACGGGGAGGGCGGCGGCCTTGGGGTCGCGCAGGTCGCCCGCGACGAGTTCGCGCTTGAGCTCGATGCCGGCGACGAAGAAGAAGACGGCGAGGAGGCCGTCGGCCGCCCAGTGTTGGAGCGAGAGGTCCAGGCCGAGGGAGGAGGGGCCGATGTGGATGTCGCGGACGCTGTCGTAGCTGTCGGCGATCGCGGGGACGTTCGCCCAGACGAGTGCGGCGATGGCGGCCGCGAGCAGCAGTACGCCGCCGACCGTCTCCGTGCGCAGTGCGTCGGCGACGAAGCGGGCCTCGGACAGCGAGAGCCGGCCGAGGAACGTGCGGCGGGGGGCGGGCGCGGGCGTCTCCACTGGGGGCACCTCCGGGTCGGTCGACGGCATGGCTCATGCAGTTGCCGACCAGACTTCCCGGCGCACCCTGTGTTCCGCGGCCGTCACGAGGGACGGCTCTCAGACTTTACAGGGCGCACAGTCGTATCGGATGATCTTCACCTTAAACGGACGGAGGGCGTCCGGCGCGGTGCGCCGGACGCCCTCCACAGCCTGTGGACCGCCGTCGGGTCAGTCCTCGCCGCCCGCGGTGGGGAGCTTGGACTGGATCAGGTCCATGACCGAGGAATCGGCCAGGGTGGTGACGTCGCCGACCGCGCGGTTCTCTGCCACGTCGCGCAGCAGGCGGCGCATGATCTTGCCGGAGCGGGTCTTCGGCAGCTCCTGGACCGGCAGGATGCGCTTGGGCTTGGCGATGGGGCCGAGGGTGGCGCCCACGTGGTTGCGGAGCTCCGCGACCAGGGTGTCGGTCTCGGAGGCGGTGCCGCGCAGGATGACGAAGGCCACGATGGCCTGGCCGGTGGTCTCGTCGTTGGCGCCGACCACGGCGGCCTCGGCGACCGAGGGGTGCGAGACGAGTGCCGACTCCACCTCGGTGGTCGAGATGTTGTGGCCGGAGACCAGCATGACGTCGTCCACCCGGCCGAGCAGCCAGATGTCGCCGTCGTCGTCCTTCTTGGCGCCGTCGCCCGCGAAGTACTTGCCCTCGAACCGCGACCAGTAGGTGTCGATGAAGCGCTGGTCGTCGCCCCAGATGGTGCGCAGCATCGAGGGCCACGGCTCGGTGAGGACGAGGTAGCCGCCCCCGCCGTTCGGGACTTCGTGGGCCTCGTCGTCGACGACGGTGGCGGCGATGCCGGGCAGCGCGCGCTGCGCCGAGCCCGGCTTGGTCTCGGTGACGCCCGGCAGCGGCGAGATCATCATGGCGCCGGTCTCGGTCTGCCACCAGGTGTCCACGATCGGGCAGCGGTCGCCGCCGATGTGCTTGCGGTACCAGATCCAGGCCTCGGGGTTGATCGGCTCGCCGACCGAGCCCAGCACGCGCAGGCTGGAGAGGTCGAACTTCGCGGGGATGTCGTCTCCCCACTTCATGAAGGTGCGGATCGCGGTCGGCGCGGTGTACAGGATGGTGACGCCGTACTTCTGCACGACCTCCCAGAACCGGCCCTGGTGCGGGGTGTCCGGGGTGCCTTCGTAGATCACCTGGGTGGCGCCGTTGGCGAGCGGCCCGTAGACGATGTAGGAGTGTCCGGTCACCCAGCCGATGTCGGCCGTGCACCAGTAGACGTCCGACTCGGGCTTGAGGTCGAAGACGGCGTGGTGGGTGTACGCGGCCTGGGTGAGGTAGCCGCCGGAGGTGTGCAGGATGCCCTTGGGCTTCCCCGTGGTGCCCGAGGTGTACAGGATGAACAGCGGGTGCTCGGCGTCGAAGGCCTGCGGGGTGTGCTCGGCGCTCTGCCGCTCGACGATCTCGTGCCACCAGACGTCGCGGCCCTCGGTGAAGGCGGTGTCCTGGCCGGTGCGGCGTACGACGAGCACGTGCTCGACCTGCGGGCACTTGGCGACGGCGGCGTCGATGGCGGGCTTGAGGGCGCTCGGCTTGCCGCGGCGGTAGCCGCCGTCGGCGGTGATGACCAGTTTCGCGTCGGCGTCCTGGATGCGGGAGGCGACGGCGTCGGCGGAGAAGCCGCCGAAGACCACGGAGTGCGCTGCGCCGACGCGGGCGCACGCGAGCATCGCGACGACCGCCTCGGGGATCATCGGCAGGTAGACGGCGACGCGGTCCCCGGCCTGCACGCCCAGCTCGGTCAGGGCGTTGGCCGCCCGGGAGACCTCGTCCTTGAGTTCGGCGTAGGTGATCGCGCGGCTGTCGCCGGGCTCGCCCTCGAAGTGGATGGCGACCCGGTCGCCGTTGCCCGCCTCGACGTGGCGGTCCACGCAGTTGTAGGCGACGTTCAGCTTGCCGTCCGCGAACCACTTCGCGAAGGGCGGGTTGCTCCAGTCGAGCGTCTCCGTCGGCTCGGTGGCCCAGGTCAGGCGCCGGGCCTGCTCGGCCCAGAAGCCCAGCCGGTCCGCATCGGCCTGCGCGTACGCAGCCTCGGTCACATTGGCGGCGGCGGCCAGATCGGCGGGCGGTGCGAACCGCCGCTCCTCCTTGAGCATGTTGGAGATGGAAGGACGCTCGGACATTTGTGGGGCTCCCAACACGCGACACCGAATGGTGTAGACCAATCACACAGCTGCGTGGAATTCTTCTGCGTGCGGTACGAGTTGGTCAACCCCCCATCGATCCTGACATCTGCGACGGCTCGAATACAGCCGGTGTCCGGGCCAGGCGTGTCGGGTGCAGCGGGAACGGCCCTCCCCGCTCCGGGGAGCGGGGAGGGCCCGGGGGCGCCGCGGGGGAGGCGGGAGGCAGACGGGAGGGAGGGCGGGAGACAGACGGGAGGAAGGGCGGGAGGCGGCCGGTCAGGCGTTCTGGCCGACGCTGTCGAAGACCCGGCAGTCGAAGAAGTCCTCGCCCTCGGAGAGCAGGTAGGCCTGGGCCTCGCCCACGTGGAAGTACATGCCGTGCAGCTCCAGCGTGCCCTCGGCCAGCCTCCTGGCCACCGATTCGTGGGCCCGCAGGTGCTCCAGCTGCTGCACCACATTGGTCAGGCACAGCTGCTCCACGGCGTCCGCCGGAAGCCTCCCCGCGATCCGGGCCCAGGCGTGGTGGCGGCTGGCCATCCGCTCCAGGCTCGGCAGCCCGTGCCGCAGCCAGCGGCGCAGCGGGGTCGTCGGAGTCCCGGGCGAGGAGGTGAGCAGGGCCTGCATGGCGCCGCAGCCCGAGTGTCCGCACACCGTGATGCTGTCCACTTCGAGCACGTCCACGGCGTACTCGATGGCCGCCGCGACCGAGTCGTCTCCGGACTCCGCGCCCGGCAGCGGGACCAGGTTGCCGACGTTGCGGACGGTGAACAGGTCGCCCGGGCCGCTGGCCGTGATCATGCTGGTCACCAGGCGCGAGTCGGCGCAGGTCAGGAAGAGCTGCGAGGGGCGCTGCCCCTCGCGGGCCAGCCGCGCCAGCTCGTCCCGCACATGGGGTGCGGTGTCCCGCTGGAACGCGCCGATGCCGTTGGCCAGCTGACCGGCGCCGCGCCGGCGGGGGGCGGGGGAGGGGCGCTGCGAGAGCGGCTGCGCCTCCTCGGCGACCGCGTCGGCGCTCCCCGAGGCCCGGTGGTCGCAGTGGTTCTGCCACGGAGTCCACGGTCGGCAGCACTGGTGGCCCCCGCGCTGTGCGGAGCGCCGGGACCGCTCGCCCCGCTGGACGCGGTCGGCGAGCCCGGCCCGGTCGGTGCGGTCGGTGCGGCCGGGGGCGCCGAGGAGGCCGGCCCGGTCGGAACGCTCGCTCTCGGAGGCATGGGCCTCCGCCCCGGAGCGGCCGCTGACCTCCACCGAGCCCCCGTGTGCCAGATGGGAGTCCTGCCAGTCCTTCAGCGTCTCGTAGGCCGCGTGGTCCATGAAGGAGCCGTCCAGCTCGATCAGGACGCGCCGGTCGTGCGGGATCTGGTTCAGCACCCGGCTCAACCGGGGCACGGCGAGGAAGGTCAACTGACCCCTCACAAAGACGCGCAGGCTCCCGTCGTCCACCTGCTCGGAGGTGATCCGTGTGCGGGCCAGCCGGTGCAGGGCGAGCGCCACGGCCACCGCGATGCCGATGGCCACGCCCTCCAGCACCCCGCCGAGGACCACGGCCGCGATGGTCGTCCCGTAGACCAGGATCTCGCGGTGCCGGGAGACGCTGCGCAGGTGGGTGATGTTGACCATCTGCACGCCCACCGCCATGACGAGCGCGGCCAGTGCGGCGAGCGGGATCAGGTCGAGGACGGGGACCAGCAGCCCGGCCGCCAGGAGCACCCAGAAGCCGTGCAGCATGGTCGATCTGCGGGTGGCCGCACCGGACTTGACATTGGCCACGCTGCGGACGGCGACACCCGTGATGGGCAGCCCGCCGAGGGCTCCGGAGACGATGTTGGCCGCGCCCTGCCCGCGCAGTTCCCGGTTGAGGTCGGCGCGCGGCGGTCGGTCGGCCGTGCCCCGCTCGGAGGCGATCAGCTTGTCGGTCGCGACGGCGGACAGCAGGGATTCCACACTGCCGACCAGGGTGATGGTCAGGACGGCCGCGATGAGGCCGAGGATCGGACCCTCGGGCAGTTCCGGCAGGGCGTGGCTGCGCCAGGACGGCAGGTCCACGCGGGGGAGGGTGAGCCCCGCCAGGGCGGCGAAGGCGGTGGCCGTGGCGACGGCGGCGAGCGCGGCCGGCACCTTGCGCAGGGCGCGGCCGGCCGCGCCGGGCAGTCGCGGCCAGCCGAGCAGGACAACGAGCGTAAGCGCGCTGACGCCGAGGGCGACCGGATGCAGGTCGGCCAGCTGTCCCGGCAGGCCGCGGACGTTGGCCACGGCGGAGCTCTGCGGGGTGCCGCCGAGCACGATGTGCAGCTGGGCGAGCGCGATGGTCACGCCGATGCCCGCGAGCATGCCGTGCACGATGGCCGGGCTGACCATGAGCGCGGACCGGGCGGTGCGCAGTGCGGCGAGCCCGAGCTGACAGCAGCCGGCCAGCACCGTGATCGCGCAGGTGGTGCGCCACCCGTAGTGCTGGATCAACTCTGCGGTGACGACGGTGAGTCCGGCGGCCGGGCCGCTCACCTGGAGCGGTGCGCCGCCCAGCCGTCCGGCGACGATTCCGCCGACGGCCGCGGCGACCAGGCCGGCCTGGAGCGGTGCGCCGGTGGCCAGGGCGATGCCGAGGGAGAGCGGCAGGGCGATCAGGAAGACGGCGGTGGAGGCGGAGAGGTCGGCAGAGAGGTCCTTGCGGGCCTTCGCCTTCGCCTTCGTGGGGGTGGGGGAGGTGGTCGTCATCAGGTCCCGTCTCCTCGGGGGAGGGGTGAAGCGGCGGGAGTCTCAACACTCGGTAAATGGATGGTAATGGAGAGTAAAGGGGATTGGTGAGTAATGCGGTCAAATGGCCTATGGATTAGCGCTCAAGAGTGATTAAGCATTTTGTCCGGCTTGTCATACCTTCCTCAAAGTGGACCGCATGGGACGTTGCGGCGCGGAAGTCCTGCGATGGAACTGCGAGGGAGAGGTGGGGCGGATGATCGCCGCCACGAAGAAGATCGCCGGCGGCCTGGTCGCCACGGCGCTGGTGCTGGGTGCTGCCGGCTGCGGCGCCTCGGACCCCGCCGAGAGCCCGGCCCCCGGGGGCCAGGCCAGGAAGGGCGCCGCCGCCCCGGAGGCGCCGGGCAGCGTCAACCGGCCCATCGGTGACGGCTCGACCGCGTACACCGGCTCGCAGCCGAACGTACAGAGGCCGCAGAAGCTGAAGCCGGGCGAGAAGCCGCCGCAGTTCGTGGTCTTCTCGTGGGACGGCGCCGGCGAGGACAGCCAGAGGCTCTTCTCGCACTTCCGTGACGTGGGCAAGAAGTACAACGCCCGGATGACGTACTTCCTCAGCGGCGTGTACCTGCTCCCGGAGGAGAAGCGGAACCTCTACACGGCCCCGCAGCACGAGGCGGGCCGCTCGGACATCGGCTTCGGCGACCTCCAGGGCATCAAGGACACCGCCACCCAGGTGCGCGCGGCCTGGCTGGAGGGCAATGAGATCGGCACCCACTTCAACGGACACTTCTGCGGTCCCGAGGGCGGGGTGGGCACCTGGTCCGTGGACGAGTGGAAGAGCGAGATCAACCAGGCCAAGTCCTTCGTCAAGAACTGGAAGACGAACGCGGGCCTGAAGGGGATGGAGGCGCTGCCCTTCGACTACGACAAGGAGCTCATCGGAGCCCGCACCCCCTGCCTCGAAGGCCAGAAGAACTTCATGCTGGCCGCGAAGGACATGGGCTTCCGCTACGACTCCAGCGGCATCAGCAAGCAGATCTGGCCCAAGAAGACCGAGGGCCTCTGGGACCTGCCGCTGCAACTGGTCCCCCTGCCCGGCCGCGCCTTCGACACGCTGAGCATGGACTACAACTACATGGTCAACCAGTCGGGGACGACCTCGCAGGGCGACCCGTCGCAGCACGAGTACTGGGGCGACCAGATGCGCGACGGCCTGCGCCAGGCCTTCGACCGGGTCTACCAGGGCAACCGCGCGCCGCTGATCATCGGCAACCACTTCGAGTCCTGGAACGGCGGCACCTACATGCGCGCCGTCGAGGAGTCCATCAAGGGGATGTGCACCAAGCCCGAGGTCCGCTGCGTGCCCTTCCGCGAGCTGGTGGACTGGCTGGACGCCCAGGACCCGAAGGTCCTCGCGTGGATGCGCACCCTCGACGTCGGCGAGACGCCGAAGGAGGGCTGGTCCAGGTTCCTGACCGCGGGGCCGCCGGCGGCGCCGGCCACCCCGGCGGCCCCCGCGGACGTCACGCCGGCTGAGGAGCAGGCCGAAGCGGGTGCGGACGAGGACTGACCACCGCACCCGCGTCCCCGACGGGCTCCACACCCCCGACCCCCTCGCGCAGGACGAACTCGGGGTCGACCTGGTCCGCCAGGTCGGCCCCGGTCCTGGCGTTGCCCCAGCTCTCCGCGTTCTTCAGGTGGAAGTGCACCATCTGCTCCGTGTACCGGTCCCAGTCGCGGTGCGCGTACGAGTCGTCGGCCGCGTCCTGGAGCGCCTGCAGGGCGAGCCGGTTCGTCGCCTCCAGCAGCTCGAAGGCGGCCGGGCGGCCCTTCTCCATCGCCCGGACCCAGTCCGAGTGGCCGACGGTGACCAGCAGGTCCTCGCCCACCTCGTCCTGGAGGAACTCGATGTCCTCGGGGCCCTGCACCTTGTTGCCGACGACCTTGAGCTCGACGCCGAAGTCCCGCGCGTACTCCTTGTACTGACGGTAGACCGAGACGCCCTTGCGGGTGGGCTCGGCGACGAGGAAGGTCACGTCGAAGCGGGTGAACATGCCCGAGGCGAAGGAGTCGGACCCGGCCGTCATGTCGACGACCACGTACTCGTCGGGTCCGTCGACGAGGTGGTTGAGGCAGAGCTCGACCGCGCCGACCTTCGAGTGGTAGCAGGCCACGCCCAGATCGGCCTCGGTGAACGGCCCGGTGGCCATGAGCCGTACGGGCTCGCCGTCGAGCAGGAGCGTGCGGGCACAGGCCTCGTACACCGGGTTGTCCCCGGTGACCCGCAGCAGGCGCGAGCCCCGGCCGGGCGGAGTGGTCTTGATCATGGTGTCGGCGGAGCCGATCCGCGGATTCGACCCCCGGAGGTACTCCTTGATCAGGGGCAGGTGCGCGCCCAGGGCGGGCAGCCCGGCGGCCTCGTCCTCGTCGAGACCGAGGGCGGCGCCCAGGTGCTGGTTGATGTCGGCGTCCACCGCGACGACCGGGGCTTCGTTTGCGGCGAGGTGGCGGATGAAGAGGGAGGACAGCGTCGTCTTCCCGCTGCCGCCCTTTCCCACGAAAGCGATCTTCATGTTCACCAAGCGTAGTGGAGTCGTCGCCCCGTGTGGTCGAGGTGAGTGAAGAAGACCACTCCAAGGAGGGGTCGGTGCCGGGGGTGTGCAGTGCGTAGGCTCCCTACTTATGAGTAGCGCTGCTGACCCGCTGGCCCCGCTGGCCGGGCTCCCGGGTGTCGCCGATTCCGTGGATTCCGTACGCAAGGCCGTGGACCGGGTCTACGGGCACCGGGTGATGCGGCGGCGGAGTGCCGAGATCACCTCGGAGGCCGCCCTGCGCGGTGCCCGCGGGAGCGCGGCGCTGTCCGGGGCCGACTGGGCGCTGGAGGAGGTGCGCAGGCGCACCGACTTCGGATCGGAGCCGGAGGCCCTGGTGGTGGGCGCCGCGCTGCGGCTCACCGCGGAGGCTGGCCAGTTGTTGAGCATCTGGCGGCAGTCGCCGCTGCGGGTCCTGGCGCGCCTGCACTTGGTGGCGTCGGGGTCGACGGCGGACGGGGATGTGGTGGGACGCCCCCGGCTGGCGGGCGAGCCGGTGAGTGAACCGCTGGTGGACCTCCCGCTGCCGAGCGCGGAGGAGGTGGCCGGGCGGCTGGACGGCCTGACCCGCCTGATCATCGCGGGCGGCCCCGCCCCGGCGCTGGTCACGGCGGCGGTGGTGCACGGCGAGCTGCTGGCCCTGCGGCCCTTCGGCTCGTACAACGGCCTGGTCGCGCGGGCGGCGGAGCGCATCGTCCTGATCAACAGCGGGCTGGATCCCAAGGCGATCTGTCCGGCGGAGGCGGGCCACGCGGAGCAGGGGACCGCGGAGTATCTGGCTGCCTTCGAGGGCTACGTCTCCGGGACCGCGGAGGGGATGGCTGCCTGGATCGCCCATTGCGGTCGTGCGGTCGAGCTGGGGGTCCGCGAGTCGACGGCGGTCTGCGAGGCACTCCAGCGGGGCGCGGCCTGACCTTCGGGGCCTTCCGGGCTGACCTTCGGGGCCGTACGTACCCCGGACGCGGGTTGCGGCGACACCGTCTTGCCTTGGTGTCGCCGCTCGCATTCCCGCCCAGTTACCAAGCGTCCTCGAAGTTTGCCCATCAGGTCGGGAGCTTTGCCCGTTACCTGGTGCGGCTGGCCCGTAATCGACGGGTCGACGTCGCGTGGGTGCTCGGCGTTCCTGCTTCGGTCCGTGGGCCTTACTGCGTTTTAAAGATGATCCTCTCGGATGTTCTTTGGTCTCGCGGGCCGTTGGTTCCTTTCTACTCCGCTTCGGAGACATGCGGAAGCCCTGGCCGTACTTCTTTACTTTCCGGGGCGATATCGGGCCAATCGGGCGGCCGGTACGGCCACGTTTCGGGACGTTCGGGACCTTTCGGCGGGGTCAGTCGAGGGGGCCGGTCGGCGGAATCAGCCGCCGGCCGCGGCCAGGGCGCCGGCCCGGCGCCGGCTCGCCCACCAGACGAGCCCCGCGGTGGCGGCCGCCGCTCCCACGGCCGCAGCGGCGACCAGCGCCGGACGGGCGGGCATGGACAGGCCGGGGAACCGCTGCTTCAGGCGCACCGGCCGGTTGAAGACGAGGACCGGCCATTCCCGGGCCACCGCCTCACGCCGCAGGGCCCGGTCCGGGTTGACCGCGTGCGGATGTCCGACCGCCTCCAGCATCGGGACGTCGGTGAACGAGTCGCTGTAGGCGTAGCAGCGGGCGAGGTCGTAGCCCTCGGACTCGGCGAGTTCGCGGACGGCTTCGGCCTTCGTGGGCCCGTAGGCGTAGTACTCGATCTCCCCGGTGAAACATCCGTCGTCCCCCACGACCATGCGCGTGGCGACGACGCGGTCCGCGCCGAGCATCTCGCCGATCGGCTCGACGACCTCGGCGCCGGAAGTCGACACGATCACGACGTCGCGGCCGGCCGTGTGGTGGGCCTCGATGAGGGAGGCGGCCTCGTCGTAGATGATCGGGTCGATGAGGTCGTGCAGGGCCTCCGCGACGATCTCCCGCACCTGCTGCACGTTCCACCCCTTGCAGAGGGCGGACAGGTACTGGCGCATCCGTTCCATCTGGTCGTGGTCGGCGCCGCCGGCCAGGAAGATGAACTGCGTGTACGCGGTGCGCAGCACGGCCCGCCGGTTGATCAGGCCGCCCTGGTAGAAGGACTTGCTGAACGTCAGGGTGCTCGACTTCGCAATGACCGTCTTGTCCAGGTCGAAGAAGGCTGCGGTGCGAGGCGAGGAGTGCGGCAAGGGCTGATTTTCCACGCACCGAGCATATGCGCCCACCATTCGGCGTAAGGTGTGGCGCGTGGGTTTGCCTGAGAAGCCTCTCGGGTACACCATGGAAGTCACGGATCGTTCGCGACCGTGCTAACCCGGTCTGGCTCCTCCCCCCCCGAGTCGGACCGTGGGGACGACCCCCGCTCTCCCCCCCGGCGGGGGTCGTCGCATGTCCGGACGCGGTTCGCGTCCCCCTCTTCGGCCCCAGGTGACCATTCCCGAGCTCCTTCCTGTCGAGCGGGGCCCACGCGGCGAAGACCCTCCTCCCCCTCTGACTCGTTACGTTGCGTAATGGTTCCGCCGCGCTCCGGAACTCACCTGGGAGGGTGACCGGGTTATTCACAATGGGGTCTCTGTCCACAGTTTTCCGGCAAGATCCACATTCCTTTTCCAATGGCTGCACCGTGATTACTGCCGCGAACTCCGCGGCGAACGGATGTGCAGCAGGAAGGGGGCGGAGATCGTGGCGCGATCGACGTCGTGTGAAGTGCGGGAAACGGTGGTCCGCGGGCGGCGGACCGGTGTCGGCGCAAGGGTCGGTGCCGGGAGCGGCGCCGGGGTCGCGGACGGGCCCGGGGCCTCGGCCGGACCGCGGGCTTCGACCGGACCGGGGGCCTCGACAGAACCGCGGGCCGTGACCGGACCTGCGGCCGGGCCCGCCGGGGGGCGGCCCCTGATCATCACCGAGGATCCCCGGCTGCTCGACGACCTGTTGCGGCTGTGCGCCGCCGCGGGGGCCGACCCGCATGTGCACCACGCGGTGCCCGAGCGAAGCGACGGGACTGCGGGGGCTGCCCGGGAGGGTGATGCGGAGGGCGGCTCAAGCCGGCCGAGGGGCGGCAGTGTCGGCTGGGATTCCGCGCCTCTGGTCCTGGTCGGGGATGACGCGGCCCGACGGGTGCGCGGAGCGCCGCGCAGGGACGGGGTGTTTCTCGTCGGCCGGGACCTGGACGATCCCCTCGTCTGGCAGCGGGCGGTCGAGATCGGCGCCGAGGAGGTCCTGCGGCTCCCCGAGGCCGAGAGCAGTCTCGTCGACCGCATCGCCGATGTGGTGGAGGGAGCGGGGCGGCCCGCCCTCGCCGTGGGCGTGATCGGAGGCAGCGGCGGCGCCGGAGCCTCGACCCTCGCCTGTGCGCTGGCCGTTCGGGCCGCCCGCGCCGGGGAGCGGACCATCCTCATCGACGGCGACCCGCTGGGCGGGGGCATGGACGTCCTGCTCGGGGGCGAGGGCGCGCAAGGACTGCGCTGGCCCGACTTCGCGAAGTCGCGGGGGCGGGTCGGGGCCGGAGCGCTGGAGGAGTCCCTGCCCGAACTGCACGCCCTCCGGGTGCTCAGCTGGGACCGCGGCGACCGGGTGGTGGTGCCGCCCGCCGCGATGCGCTCGGTGGTTGCCGCCGCCCGCCGCAGGGGCGGGGTGGTCGTGGTCGATCTGCCCCGCCGGGTGGACGAGGCCGTCGCCGAGGTGCTGGCCCAGTTGGACCTGGTGCTGATGGTGGTGCCGTGCGAGCTGCGGGCGGTGGCGGCCGCGGGCCGGGTGGCGGCCGGGGTGCGGATGGCGGCCCGGGACGTGCGCGTCGTCGTGCGGGGCCGTTCACCGGCCGGCCTCGACCCGGAGGCCGTGGCCGGGCTGTTGGGGGCGCCGCTGGCCGGCGAGGTGCCGGTCGAGGTGGGGCTCCCCGGGCGGGTGGCCGAGGGGGAACCGCCGGGGGCGCAGGGGCGGAGCGCCCTGGCCCGCTTCTGTGATGGCTTCTGGCAGCGGGCGCTCGGCCCGGCCCAGGGGGTGCCGGCATGAGCGCCGTACTGCTGGACGCGGTGCGCCGGCAGCTCGCCGAAAGTGGGGCGGAGCCGACCCCGGCCAGGGTGGCGGCGGCCCTGCGGGCCCAGGGACGGCTGCTGGGCGACGCGGAAGTGCTCGGTGTGGCGGCGGAGTTGCGGTCCGAGATGGTCGGCGCGGGCCCGCTGGAGGCGCTGCTCGCCGACCCCGAGGTGACCGACGTCCTGGTGGCGGCTCCCGACCGGGTGTGGGTGGACCGGGGCGGCGGGCTGGAGCTGACCGGGGTGACCTTCAGCGGCGCCGACGCCGTGCGCAGGCTCGCCCAGCGGCTGGCCGCCGTGGCGGGTCGCCGCCTGGACGACGCGCGGCCCTGGGTGGACGCCCGGATGCCGGACGGCACCCGGCTGCATGCCGTTCTGCCCCCGGTGGCGGTCGGCTCGGCCTGTCTCTCCCTGCGGGTGGTGCGGCCGCGGGCCTTCACCCTGGAGGAACTGGTCGCGGCGGGCACGTTGCCGCCCGGCGGGCAGCGGCTGCTCCGGGACATGGTCGAGGCCCGGCTGTCGTTCCTCGTCTCCGGGGGGACGGGCACCGGGAAGACCACCTTGCTCAGCGCCCTGCTGGGCTTGGTCGGTCCGGGTGAGCGGATCGTCCTCGCCGAGGATTCGGCCGAGCTGCGCCCCGACCATCCGCACGTGGTGCGGTTGGAGACGCGGCCCGCCAACCAGGAGGGCGCCGGGCTGGTGACCCTGGCGGATCTCGTCCGGCAGGCGCTGCGGATGAGGCCCGACCGGCTGGTGGTCGGCGAGGTCCGGGGCGCCGAGGTGGCCGACCTCCTGGCTGCCTTGAACACGGGGCACGAGGGAGGCTGCGGCACGGTCCACGCCAATGCCGCCGCCCACGTCCCGGCCCGGCTGGAGGCACTCGGCACGGTCGCCGGGCTCGACCGGGCCTCCCTGCACAGCCAGTTGGCGGCGGCGCTGACGCTGGTGGTCCATCTGGTCCGGGACCGCGAAGGGCGCCGCCGGGTGGCCGAGGTGCACGTGTTGGAGCGGGATGCCGCCGGGCTCGTGGTCACCGTGCCGGCATTGCGCTGGGGCGCGCGCGGCTTCGTACGGGAGCGGGGCTGGGAGCGGCTGCGCCCGCTGCTGCGGAGTGCCAGGTGAGCGCCGGGGCGGCGCTGTCGGCGCCGGTGTTCGCGGGGGTGTTGTGTGCCGGGGCCGCCGCCTGGGTGCTGGCCGGAGGCGAGCGGGTCTCCCGGCGGGCCCGGCTGGTGCTGGCGGGGGCCGGGGCTGGGGCGGTGGCTGTACGGGGTCCGGCGCGCCGGGAGCGGCTGCTGATCGCCGTACGGGTGCGGGCGGCCCGCTGGCGGGAGTGGGCCTGCCTGGTCGCGGGGCTGCTGGTGGCGGTCGCCGGCGGCTCGGTGATCCCGCTGGTGGCCGGTGCGGGCGCGGTGCCGCTGGTCCGGCGGTGGCTGCGGGTCCGGGCGCGGGAGCGCGCCCGGGCGGCGCGCGCCGCCGAGGTGGTGGAGCTGTGCGGTGCGGCGGTGGCTGAGCTGCGGGCCGGTGCCCAGCCCGGGCAGGCGCTCACCGCGGCGATGCGGCGGACGGCTGCGGGGCCCGGAGGTCCTGGCGCGGCCGAGGCGGGGGTGTTGGCCGCCGCGGCGTTCGGCGGGGACGTGCCGGGGGCGCTGCGCCTCGCGGCTCGCGAGCCGGGCGCGGAGGGGCTCGCCGGGATGGCGGCCTGCTGGCGGGTGTCCGTGGACGGGGGCGCCGGCCTGGCCGCCGGACTGGACCGGCTGGAGGGGGCCCTGAGGGCCGAG
This sequence comes from Streptomyces sp. NPDC058674, assembly GCF_042716505.1. Lineage (NCBI taxonomy): Bacteria > Bacillati > Actinomycetota > Actinomycetes > Kitasatosporales > Streptomycetaceae > Streptomyces > Streptomyces sp. NPDC058674. Next base: position 35,257 of record NZ_JBHXSC010000009.1, on the reverse strand, counting down.
CGGGACCGGCAGGAGTCGCTGCGGGCCCAGTTGGCGGGGGCCAGGTCGACGGCCGTGGTGCTCGCGCTGCTGCCGCTGGTGGGGCTGCTGATCGGGACCGGGCTGGGGGCGAATCCGCTCCGCGTGCTGCTGCACACCCCGATGGGGTGGGGCTGCCTGCTCGCGGGCGGGGTGCTGGAAGGGCTGGGGCTGCTGTGGTGCAGGCGCATCGTGCGGATGGGGGAGCGATGAGGGGCGGCTTCGAGGCGCACGGGCCGGGGACGGTGCTGTGCCTCGCGGTGGCGGTCGTGTGCGTGGTGTCCGCGATGGCGGCGCGGATCCGCGGGCGCCGGGCGCGGCGGCGTGTGTCGGCCCTGCTGGGGGAGGAACCGGCCCCCTGGGGACGGGCTTCGGGCTCCAGGCTGCGGGAGGTGACCGCTGGGTGGGCGGCTCCGGCCGGGGCGGCATTGGCGGGCTGGGTGCTGGCCGGTGGAGTGGTGGGCCTGCTGATGGGAGGGGCGGCCGCGCTCGGGGTGTGGCGCTGGCAGGCGAGGGCGCGCCCCCCGGCCGGTGTCGATCGGCGGGAGGTCGAGCGTCAGTTGCCGCTGGCAGCCGACTTGTTGGCGGCGTGCCTGGCGGCCGGGGCGGCGCCGGTGGAGGCGGCCGAGGTGGTGGGGGAGGCGCTGGGCGGCCCGGTGGGCGAGGGGCTGGCGCGAGCCGGGGCGGAACTGCGGCTCGGCGGCGAACCGAGCTCCGCGTGGGGGAGGTTGGCGGAGATACCGGGCGCCCGGGGGCTCGCGGAATGCCTGGAGCGAGCGGGTCGGACGGGGGCGCCCGCGGCGGAGCCGGTGTCCCGCCTCGCGTCGGCCCTGCGGGAGGACCGGGCGCGGCAGGTGGGCGCGAAGGCGCAGCGGGCGGCGGTTCTGGTCACCGCGCCGGTGGGGTTGTGTTTTCTCCCTGCATTCCTCGCGATCGGGGTCGCACCGGTGGTGATCGGAATGGCCTCCGGTCTCCTCTCCCACACCTGAAGACACATGGGCCACATAAGTCGACAACGGAAACGACAACGGAAAAACGGGAGTTGCCATGAGGATCATCTGGTTTCGTGTGCGGGCCGCGCTGAGCGGTCGCGGAGGCGACGAGGGAATGTCCACTTCGGAATACGCCATGGGCACGATCGCGGCCTGTGCGTTCGCCGCCGTTCTGTACAAGGTGGTGACGAGCGAAGTGGTCTCCACGGCCCTTCAGTCGACCATCGGGAAGGCACTCGATGTGCCGTTCTGAGGAAATCTCCGGGGAAAACCGAGGAAGGGGTGACCTGGGCTATGTGACGGCGGAGGCAGCCCTGGTGATCCCGGCTCTGGTGCTGTTCGCGGCGCTGCTGGTGTGGGCGCTGATGGCGGCGGCCGCGCAGATCCGCTGTGTGGACGCGGCCCGGGCCGGAGCCAGGGCGGCGGCCCGGTCGGAGCCGGCGGAGGTGGCGGTGGCGGCGGCGCGGGCCGCCGCCCCGCCGGGGGCGGAGGTGGAGCTTGAGCGGGCCGGAGACCTGTGGCGGGTCCGGGTGGTGGCGCCGGCGCCGGGGCCGGCGCGCCTGCCGGTACGGCTCGGCGCCCGGGCGGTGGCGTTGGCGGAGGACAGCGTGGGGCCGCCGCCGTGAGCCGGGACCGGGGGTCGGCCACGGTGTGGGCGGCCCTGGTGGCGACGGTGCTGGGCGCCGTGTTCGGGGGAGTGCTGCTGCTGGGGCAGGCCGTCGTGGCCCGCCACCGGGCAGCGGCGGCCGCGGACCTGGCGGCGCTCGCCGCGGCGGCGACCTGGGCCCACGGGCCGGAATCGGCCTGCGCGGCTGCCCTGCGGGTGGCTCGGGCCCAGGAGGCGGCGCTGGACTCCTGCCGGGTCCTGGGGGAGGTGGCCGAGGTGGCGGCCCATCCGGTGACGGGCCCCTTCGCCCCGAGCATCCGGGCCCGGGCGGGTCCGCCCGCCGAATCGCCTTCGCCGGCCGAGCCGGCCTCACCCGCCGGCTCGTCGCCCCCGACGCGGGACTCGGACCGTCCGGAGGACCGGTCTCCGCGAGCCTCTCCCGCCGACCGGGCGGACCCCGCCGACACGCTCGGGTGACTCCGTCGACCGGCCCGGGCAGGCCGGGCCCGGCCCGTCCGCCGGATCGGCTGACAGGTCCGGGCCCCGCCCCGGGCCCGGCCGCAGGCTCCACCGTCCCTCCGGGAGGCGGCCCAGGGCTCGAGGGCCCGCCGCGGGGCTCCTCTCGAGGCGGGGGCGGCCGGGGCCGCGCCTCGGGGACTGCGGGTCGCGGTGGATGCCTGCGGGGCCTCCCGGCAGCCCGCAGGGCCGCGGTGGGCCGTCCTGGGGATGGCTAGGACAGGGAGGGGCCGGGGGGCTGGGTGATCGGGGGCTCCGCCAAGAGGCGGGTGAGGAGGCGGATGGCGCCGCGTTTGTGGAGGGGGTCGTTGCCGTTGCCGCACTTGGGCGACTGGATGCAGGACGGGCATCCGGACTCGCACTCGCAGGCGGCGATCGCGTCGCGGGTCGCGGTCAGCCAGGCGCGGGCCGTGTGGAAGGCCCGCTCGGCGAATCCGGCGCCGCCGGGATGGCCGTCGTAGACGAAGACCGTGGGGAGGAGGGTGTCGGGATGCAGCGGCACGGAGACGCCGCCGATGTCCCAGCGGTCGCAGGTGGCGAAGAGCGGCAGCAGGCCGATCGAAGCGTGCTCGGCGGCGTGCAGTGCGCCGCCGAGGATCTCCGGGTGGATCCGGGCCTCGTCGAGCTGGTCCTCCGTGACCGTCCACCAGACGGCCCGGGTGCGCAGGGTGCGGGGCGGCAGGTCGAGCTTGGCCTCGCCCAGTACCTCGCCGGTGATCAGCTTGCGGCGCAGGTAGGAGACGACCTGGTTGGTGACCTCGACTGAGCCGTAGCAGAGCCGGGCCGCGCCCCACGGGATCTCGGTCTCGGTCTCCAGGACGGAGATGGAGGTGGTGTCCCGGGCGGTGGTGGAGTAGGGCGGATCGGCTTCCTCGACCAGGGCGGCTGAGCCCTCCAGGTCGAGGTGTTCGACCAGGTAGGTGCGGCCCTGGTGGAGGTGGACGGCGCCCTCGTGGACGGCCGAGTGCGCGGCCGACTCGTCGACCGTGCCGAGCAGCCGCCCTGTCGACGCCTCGACGATCTGCACCGGGCGGCCGCCGCCGCCCCGGATGTCGGTCAGGTCGCAGGCCCGTTCCCGGCGGGTCCAGTGCCAGGCCGTGGCCCGGCGGCGCAGCAGCTTCGCCGCTTCGAGCTGGGGGAGGAGCTCGCGGCTCGCCGGGCCGAAGAGTTCCAGGTCCGCCTCGGTCAGGGGCAGCTCGGAGGCCGCCGCGCACAGGTGGGGGGCGAGGACGTACGGGTTGTCCGGGTCCAGGACGGTGGCCTCCACCGGTCGGCGGAAGAGCGCCTCCGGGTGGTGGACGAGATAGGTGTCGAGCGGGTCGTCCCGGGCGATCAGCACCGCCAGGGCGCCCTGGCCCGAGCGGCCGGCCCGGCCGGCCTGCTGCCACAGGGAGGCCCGGGTGCCGGGGTAGCCGGTGATCAGGACGGCATCCAGGCCCGAGACGTCCACGCCCAGCTCCAGGGCGGTCGTGGCCGCCAGGCCGAGCAGCTCGCCGGAGTGCAGGGCCCGCTCCAGGGCCCGGCGCTCCTCCGGCAGGTATCCGCCGCGGTAGGCGGCGACCCGCCGAACCAGCGAGCGGTCCACCTCGGCGAGGCGCTCCTGGGCGATCACGGCGATCAGCTCCGCGCCGCGCCGGGAGCGGACGAAGGCGACGGTACGGACGCCCTGCACCACCAGGTCGGTCAGCAGGTCGGCCGTCTCGGCGGTGGCCGTGCGGCGTACGGGCGCGCCCCTCTCGCCCCGCAGCTCGCTGAGCAGCGGGGGTTCCCAGAGGGCGAAGACCAGCTCGCCGCGCGGGGAGGCGTCGTCGGTGATCTCGATCACGCGTTTTCCGGTCAGCCGGGAGGCCGCCCCGGCCGGATCGCCCGCCGTCGCGGAGGCCAGCAGGAAGACGGGGTCGGAGCCGTAGCGGGCGCACAGCCTGCGCAGTCGGCGCAGTACCTGGGCCACGTGCGAGCCGAATACGCCGCGGTAGGTGTGGCACTCGTCGATCACCACGTAGCGCAGGGCCCGCAGGAAGGAGGACCAGCGGGCGTGGGCGGGCAGGATTCCGCGGTGCAGCATGTCGGGATTGGTGAGGACGTAGTTGGCGTACTGCCGCACCCATTCGCGCTCCTCGACGGGGGTGTCCCCGTCGTAGGCGGCGGGGCGGACGGCGGTGCCGAGGGGCGCGGCGAGCTCGCGTACGGCACGCCGCTGATCGGCCGCCAGGGCCTTGGTGGGGGCCAGGTACAGGGCGGTGGCGCCCCTGCCGTTGGGGGCTTCGGCGCCGTCTGCGAGGGCGGAGAGCACGGGCGCCAGGTAGGCCAGCGACTTGCCCGAGGCGGTGCCGGTCGCCACGACCACGGATTCGCCGTCCAGGGCGAGCTCGGCGACCGCGGCCTGGTGTTCCCACGGGTGTTCGATACCGGCTGCCCGGATGGCCGCCACGACATCCGTTCGGATGCGATCGGGCCAGACCGCATGACGACCCGCCCGAGGGGGCAAGTGCTCCGTATGGGTGATGCGCGCAGCTCGGGAAGACCCCCGTGAGAGCCGGTCCAGGACCGTGCCGGGAGTGGGTCGTGGGTCCGCGGGTGCCGTGGGCCGACCGGGGCGGTGAGTATTGGCCATTGGAACCGAGTGTGTCACCGGCGTGCGGGACAATGGACCCAAGGCGTCGTGCGCGCCTGCCGGTAAGTGGTTGAATGCCATCGCGGCAGCCAATCCCTCGCCTACCTTCGGGTGGGGAGGCCCCTGGGGGGCGCCGCTCGATAGCAAGGTGCTGGAGGATCCGTGGACCTGTCCCTGTCGACTCGCACTGTCGGCGACCGTACGGTCGTCGAGGTCGGTGGCGAGATTGATGTGTATACCGCGCCCAAGCTGCGCGAGCAGTTGGTGGAGTTGGTGAACGACGGCAGCTACCACCTGGTAGTCGACATGGAGCGAGTGGACTTCCTCGACTCCACCGGACTCGGTGTGCTGGTGGGAGGTCTCAAGCGCGTCCGGGCGCACGAGGGTTCGCTGCGCCTGGTGTGCAACCAGGAGCGCATCCTGAAGATCTTCCGTATCACCGGTCTGACCAAGGTGTTCCCGATTCACACCTCGGTGGAAGACGCCGTCGCCGCCACCGACTGACGGCTCCCGGCGGCGAGCAGCCGGCAAGGAGTGCAGGGTACCGGGCCGTGGTCGGTCCGGTCCCCTGCCAAGTCACGCCCGTAGTCCGAGGGGGACGCGCATGGCCACCGTTGAACTGCGCTTCAGCGCCCAGCCCGAACACGTCCGGACGGCCCGCCTGGTGGCGGCCGCCGTGGCGCGCCGGGCGGGTGTGGAGGAAGCCGTCCTCGACGAGGTCCGCCTCGCCGTGGGCGAGGCCTGCTCGCGCGCCGTCGGACTGCACCGCAACAACGGGCTCACCGCGCCCGTCCGGGTCGTCCTGACCGAGGAGGAGAAGGTGTTCTCCATCGAGGTCGGCGACGAGGTCCCCGGGCCGCCCGGCGGTCCCGTCGACGCCGTGTCCGGCATCGATGCCGTCCTGGACCCCGACATCGAGGGCGAGGACGAGATGGGCCTGGCCGTGATCAGCGGGCTGGTCGACGACGTCGAGGTGACCAGTGGCGAATCGGGCGGGACCATCCGGATGAGCTGGCCCGTTTCGGGGACGGCCGGTCCGGCGTAGATCCCCGGAGGCGGTATTCCGTCGTATCGTCTGATCTTTATCGAAGGCCCTGCTGAGCAGGGCCTTTCTCATTTCCCTAGATCGACGATCAGGCGTCAATGGCTTTGTCCCATTACCACTTTCGAGGGTAATGGAGTGACGTGAGCCATTGCTGAGGGGCACGTGCAGGCCAATTCGGTTTCCTGCGCACTGTTTTGATCAGGGCGCGCTCCCTACAATCCGTCCACATCTTGAGCTCATCACGTCAAGGAGGACGAATGACGGGGCTCTTCACCCCTCTCGCGCCGGATCGCTCCGCCGATCTGGCAGCCGCAGTACTCACCGATGACAATCGGCTCATCGTGATCGTCATCGCGGCCGTGGCACTGGCCGCCCTCGTCGTCGCGCAGATCCTGGTCCGCCAGGTCCTCGCCGCCGACGAGGGAACCGACAGCATGAAGGAGATCGCCGCAGCGGTTCAGGAGGGCGCCAACGCCTACCTGGGCCGCCAGCTGCGCACCCTCGGCGTCTTCGCCGTCGTGGTGTTCTTCCTGCTCTTCCTGCTCCCCGCCGACGACTGGTCGCAGCGGTCGGGCCGCTCCGCCTTCTTCCTGGTCGGTGCGCTCTTCTCGGCCGCCACCGGCTACATCGGCATGCGGCTCGCGGTCCGGGCCAACGTCCGCGTCGCCGCGGCCGCCCGCGAGGCGACCCCCGCCGAGGGCGAGCCGGCCAAGGACCTGACCGAGGTCTCCCACAAGGCGATGAAGATCGCCTTCCGGACCGGCGGCGTCGTCGGCATGTTCACCGTCGGCCTCGGCCTCCTCGGTGCCTCGTGCGTCGTCCTGGTCTACGCCGCCGACGCCCCGAAGGTCCTGGAGGGCTTCGGTCTGGGCGCCGCCCTGATCGCCATGTTCATGCGTGTCGGCGGCGGCATCTTCACCAAGGCCGCCGACGTCGGCGCCGACCTGGTCGGCAAGGTCGAGCAGGGCATTCCGGAGGACGATCCGCGCAATGCCGCGACCATCGCCGACAACGTGGGCGACAACGTCGGAGACTGCGCCGGAATGGCCGCCGACCTCTTCGAGTCCTACGCCGTCACCCTCGTGGCCGCACTCATCCTGGGCAAGGCCGCCTTCGGCGACCTGGGCCTCGCCTTCCCGCTGATCGTCCCCGCGATCGGCGTCGTCACCGCGATGATCGGCATCTTCGCGGTCTCCCCGCGCCGCTCCGACCGCACCGGCATGACCGCCATCAACCGCGGCTTCTTCATCTCGGCCGTGATCTCCCTGGTGCTGGTCGCGATCGCCGTCTACGCCTACCTGCCGGCCACCTACAAGGAGCTCGTCGGCGTCGAGGACCCCGCGATCGTCAACCACCCCGGCGACCCGCGGGTCCTGGCCGTCATCGCGGTCGCGATCGGCATCGTCCTCGCGGCCCTGATCCAGCAGCTCACCGGCTACTTCACCGAGACCAGCCGCCGCCCCGTCCGGGACATCGGCAAGTCCTCCCTCACCGGCGCGGCCACCGTGGTCCTCGCCGGGATCTCCGTCGGCCTGGAATCCGCCGTGTACACGGCGCTCCTCATCGGCCTCGGGGTCTACGGGGCGTTCCTGCTCGGCGGCACCTCGATCATGCTGGCGCTCTTCGCGGTGGCCCTGGCCGGCACCGGCCTGCTCACCACCGTCGGCGTGATCGTCGCCATGGACACCTTCGGGCCCGTCTCCGACAACGCCCAGGGCATCGCCGAGATGTCCGGTGACGTCGAGGGCGCCGGCGCGCAGGTCCTGACCGACCTGGACGCCGTGGGCAACACCACCAAGGCCATCACCAAGGGGATCGCCATCGCCACGGCCGTGCTCGCTGCGGCCGCGCTGTTCGGCTCGTACAACGACGCGATCGCCACCGCGGTGAAGCAGGTCGGGGCCAAGGCCGGGGAGATGAACCTCAGCCTGGACATCGCCCAGCCGAACAACCTGGTCGGTCTGATCCTGGGCGCGGCCGTCGTGTTCCTGTTCTCCGGGCTCGCCATCAACGCCGTCTCCCGCTCCGCGGGGGCCGTGGTCTACGAGGTGCGCCGGCAGTTCCGCGAGCACCCCGGGATCATGGACTACACCGAGAAGCCCGAGTACGGGCGCGTCGTGGACATCTGCACGAAGGACGCGCTGCGCGAGCTCGCCACGCCCGGCCTGCTCGCCGTCCTCACCCCGATCGCCGTGGGCTTCTCCCTAGGCGTCGGCGCCCTCGGCTCGTTCCTGGCCGGCGCGATCGGCACGGGCACGCTGATGGCGGTCTTCCTCGCCAACTCCGGCGGGGCGTGGGACAACGCCAAGAAGCTGGTGGAGGACGGCCACCACGGCGGCAAGGGCAGCGAGGCGCACGCCGCCGTCGTGATCGGCGACACGGTGGGTGACCCGTTCAAGGACACCGCGGGCCCCGCGATCAACCCGCTGCTCAAGGTGATGAACCTGGTGGCGCTGCTGATCGCCCCCGCGATCGTGCAGTTCAGCTACGGCGACGACACCAGCCCGACCGTACGGGCGGTCGTGGCGGTCCTCGCGATCGCCGTCATCATCGGCGCGGTGTACGTCTCCAAGCGCCGGGGCATCGCGGTCGGGGACGAGACCGAGGACGGAGCCGCCAAGCGGTCGGCGCAGTCGGCCGACCCCGCGACGGTCTCCTGACCCGGGCCCGATCCGGGCAGCACGACAGCACGACGTACGACGGCATGACGTACGACGGCACGACGGTATGACGGGCGGGGCCGGCCGGGGTCGGCCCTACGCCCGAACGGCGGACGGGCGGCGCGGACTGACGCGCCGTCCGTCCGCCTTTGTGCTTCCCCGGATGGCTGGCGTGTATCTTCCGGGCCGAGAGCCTTCGAAGGGACCAATCCGGTGAACAAGAAGCTTGCGGCCGCGTTGTCGGGCGGTGCGGTGCTGATGCTCGTCCTGTCCGGCTGCGGCGGGGACGACGGCGACAAGAAGGCCGACGCCTGGGCCAAGAAGGTCTGCGACCAGTGGCAGCCCGAACTCAAGAAGATCGAGACGGCCAACGCCGAGATCAAGCGCGTGGCGACGGAGAGCAGTAAGCCAGAGGAAGTTCAGACGACCGATTCGGCGGCCTTCGGGACCATGTCCGAGTCGTACAAGACGATGGGGACGGCCCTGACGGAGGCGGGAGTTCCGCCGGTCAAGGACGGGCAGGCGACCCAGGCCGCCGCGGTCAAGGGCTTCGAGTCGACCGCGAAGGGCTACGCCGACCTGAAGGCCCAGATGGACGCCCTGGACGCCAAGGACCAGACGAAGTTCGCCGAGGGCCTCAAGACCCTGGCGGGCGGCCTGGAGGAGGCGACCAAGGGGGGCAAGGACGCCCTCGCGCAGCTCAACGCGGGCGGTCTGGACAAGGCGATGAACGCCCAGAAGGGCTGCCAGGTCGCGGCGCCGTCCCCGTCGGCCAAGTGACGGCGTCGTGAGCCGCGGGCTCGCGCCGCCCCGCTGACGGTCCGGCGTACGGCTCCCCGAGCGGTACGCCGACAGGGCGGCCGGGGCCCCGGAGGGGGCCGCGGCCGCCCTGGCGCATGCCCGGCCGGGGGCCCGACGCGTGCCCGACCCGCCCCCGCCCCCGGCCCGCGGCCGTGCCCGGGCGGCGATCCGCTGCGGGCGTTCGCTGTGGCGGATCGCTTCGTATGGCGGCGTACGTCGACGTACGCCGCCGTTGGGCGGCGTTTGGCGGCGGCGCCCACGCCGACGTACGCGCAGCGCACGGATCGACGGCCCCAGCGGCCACAATGGGCGGGTGAGTACCACCAGCCTCCCCTCGCCCGAGCACGCCGCCGAGCTGCGCACCGCCCTGCTCGCCGCCGGCTTCACCGCCGACGGCCTGCTCGATCTGCTCGGCGCCCCCGCCTACGCCGCGCTGGCCCGCAGCGAGACGATCCCGGCCCTGCGAGCCACCCGCAGCGGCGGCGACGGCCCGCTCGCCGGCCTGGTCCGGCTGTTCCTGCTCCAGCGGTCCGTGCCGTACGCGCACGCCGCGGCCGCGCTGCCCGTCGAGGCGGCGCTCGCCGACGGCTGGCTGCGGCGCGAGGGCGAGGAGGTGTACGCCACCGTCGACGTGCGCCCGTACGGAGGCCCCGACGGCGAGGACTGGTTCATCGTCTCCGACCTGGGCTGCGCCGTCGGCGGAGCCGGCGGGATCGGCAGCCGCGAGGAGGGCGTGGTCCTCGGTGTCGGGGGCGCGTCCACCACGCTGGCCGGGATCACCGTCCGGGTCCCGGTCGGCTCCGCCCTCGACGTCGGTACCGGTTCGGGCATCCAGGCCCTGCACGCCGCCCGGCACGCGACCCGGGTCACGGCGACCGACGTCAACCCCCGGGCCCTGGAGTTCACCCGTCTGACACTGGCGCTGTCCGGTGCCCCGGAGGCGGAGCTGCTCGCCGGGTCCCTCTACGAGCCGGTCGGCGAGGCCACGTACGACCTGATCGTGTCGAATCCGCCGTTCGTGATCTCACCGGGCGCGCGCCTGATCTACCGGGACGGCGGCATGGGCGGCGACGACCTGTGCCGGACCCTGGTCCAGGAGGCCGGGGCGCGGCTGAACCCGGGCGGGTACGCGCAGTTCCTCGGCAACTGGCAGCACGTGGAGGGCGAGGACTGGCACGACCGGGTGCGTTCCTGGGTGCCGCGCGGCTGCGACGCGTGGATCGTGCAGCGCGACGTGCAGGACGTGACGCAGTACGCGGAGCTGTGGCTGCGCGACGCGGGCGACCACCGCAGCGATCCGGCCGAGTACGAGCGGCGCTACGAGGACTGGCTGGACGAGTTCGAGAAGCGCGGGACCAAGGCCGTCGGCTTCGGCTGGATCACCCTGCGCCGGTCGGACGCGCCCGAGCCCTCGATCGTGGTCGAGGAGTGGCCGCACACGGTCGAACAGCCGCTCGGCGACGCGGTCCTGGCCCACTTCGCCCGCCAGGACTACCTGCGGGAGCACGACGACGCGGCGATCCTGGAGGGGTACTTCCTGCTCGCCGCGGAGGTCGTGCAGGAGCAGGTCGGCGCGCCCGGGGCGGAGGACCCGGAGCACGTGGTGCTGCGGCAGAACCGCGGGATGCGGCGCGCCACCAAGGTCGACACCGTCGGTGCGGGCTTCGCCGGAGTGTGTGACGGCTCACTCAGCGCCGGACGCATCCTCGACGCGATCGCGCAGCTCGTCCAGGAGGACCCGGTCGTGCTGCGGGACCGCACTCCGGAGGCCATCCGGATGCTGGTCGAGCAGGGCTTCCTGGAGCCGGCGAAGGGCCCTGCGCAATAGCCGGCGCCGGGATGTAACCCCCGGTTCGCCCGCCGTACCCCCACGGCTGGCAGGCTCCTGCGCAGCGGGATCCGGGGGGATTCCGGGAGCGGCTCGGGGGTGAGGGGAACAGCATGGAAAACGGTCCGGCGATCTTCGCGGCGATCGTGTTCCTGCTGTTCGGAGCCGCTCTGCTGGTCTGGACCGGGGCGCGCGCCCTGCACGGTGCTCCGGTGGCCGAGGGCGTGCGCCCCGTCGTGGCCGTACCGGTGGCCCTGCTCGCCGGCGCGGTGTCCCTGGCGCTCGGCGCCTGGTGCCTCGCGCACCTCTGACGGGAGGGCGCCGGGCGCTGCGTACCCGGAGGCGAAACGCAGACGTCACAGGGGGTGCGGGAGCGGGGCCGGACGGCCCCCGGGGCACCCGGGCCGGTGACCGGTAACGGTCCGGCGCGGCATCCGGGCGGCAGAAACGGCACTTGTCGGGTTACCGTTCGAGTGGCCGTTGCGGGCTTGTGCCGTTTGACACGGGTGCGGGTTGTACCGTCACACTCCGCAGCGTCGCCGTACTGCGACCGTGTGCCGACCGGAGAGAAGAGCCAAGTTGTCCCCGACTAGCGAGACCGCAAAGGGCGGCCGCCGACTCGTCATCGTCGAGTCCCCTGCCAAGGCGAAGACGATCAAGGGCTACCTCGGTCCCGGATACGTCGTCGAGGCGAGCGTCGGGCACATCCGCGACCTCCCGAGCGGCGCGGCCGAGGTTCCCGACAAGTACACCGGCGAGGTCCGCCGCCTCGGCGTGGACGTCGAGCACGACTTCCAGCCGATCTACGTCGTCAACGCGGACAAGAAGGCGCAGGTCCGCAAGCTCAAGGACCTGCTGGCCGAGTCCGACGAACTCTTCCTCGCCACCGATGAGGACCGCGAGGGCGAAGCCATCGCGTGGCACCTGCAGGAAGTCCTCAAGCCCAAGGTGCCCGTCCACCGGATGGTCTTCCACGAGATCACCAAGGACGCGATCCGCGACGCCGTCGCCAACCCGCGCGAGCTCAACCAGCGCATGGTCGACGCCCAGGAGACCCGCCGCATCCTCGACCGCCTCTACGGCTACGAGGTCTCGCCGGTCCTGTGGAAGAAGGTCATGCCGAAGCTGTCGGCGGGCCGCGTGCAGTCGGTGGCCACCCGCATGGTCGTCGAGAAGGAGCGCGAGCGCATCGCCTTCCGCTCCGCCGAGTACTGGGACCTGACCGGCACCTTCTCCACCGGTCGCGCCGGTGACGCCTCCGACCCCTCGACGCTGGTCGCCCGCCTGAACACGGTCGACGGCAGGCGCGTCGCCCAGGGCCGCGACTTCGGGTCGACCGGCACGCTCAAGAGCGAGGTGCTGCACCTCGACGAGGCGAACGCCCGGGCGCTGGCCGCCGCGCTGGAGGGCGCTTCGTTCGCCGTCCGCTCGGTCGACTCCAAGCCGTACCGGCGCTCCCCCTACGCCCCGTTCCGTACGACGACGCTCCAGCAGGAGGCCTCGCGCAAGCTGGGCTTCGGTGCGAAGGCGACCATGCAGGTGGCTCAGAAGCTGTACGAGAACGGCTTCATCACCTACATGCGTACGGACTCCACGACCCTCTCCGACACCGCGGTGACGGCGGCCCGGGTGCAGGTCACGCAGCTCTACGGGGCCGACTACCTGCCGGAGAAGCCGCGCGTCTACGCGGGCAAGGTCAAGAACGCCCAGGAGGCGCACGAGGCGATCCGTCCCTCGGGTGACCGTTTCCGCACTCCGGCCGAGACGGGCCTGACCGGCGACCAGTTCCGCCTGTACGAGCTGATCTGGAAGCGGACCGTCGCCTCTCAGATGAAGGACGCGGTCGGCAACTCGGTCACCGTGAAGATCGGCGGGCGGGCCTCCGACGGCCGGGACGCGGAATTCAGCGCATCCGGCAAGACGATCACCTTCCACGGCTTCATGAAGGCGTACGTCGAGGGCGCGGACGACCCGAACGCCGAGCTCGACGACCGCGAGAAGCGGCTGCCGCAGGTCGCCGAGGGCGACGCGCTCGGCGCCGAGGAGATCACGGCGGACGGGCACTCGACCAAGCCGCCGGCCCGCTACACCGAGGCCTCGCTGGTCAAGGAGCTCGAAGAGCGCGAGATCGGCCGCCCGTCGACCTACGCCTCGATCATCGGGACCATCCTGGACCGCGGATACGTCTTCAAGAAGGGCACGGCGCTCGTGCCGTCCTTCCTGTCGTTCGCCGTGGTGAACCTCCTGGAGACGCACTTCGGGCGGCTCGTCGACTACGACTTCACGGCGAAGATGGAGGACGACCTCGACCGCATCGCGCGGGGCGAGGCCCAGTCCGTGCCGTGGCTGAAGCGCTTCTACTTCGGCGCGGAGGACGCCTCCGAGGTCGTACCGGCGGAAGGCGACCACCTCGGCGGCCTGAAGGAGCTGGTCACGGACCTGGGCGCGATCGACGCCCGGGAGATCTCCTCCTTCCCCGTCGGCGACGGGATCGTGCTGCGAGTCGGCCGCTACGGGCCGTACGTGGAGCGGGGCGAGAAGGACGCGGAGGGCCACCAGCGGGCCGACGTACCGGAGGACATGGCTCCGGACGAGCTGACCACGGAGTACGCGGAGGAGCTGTTCGCGAAGCCGAGCGGTGAATTCGAGCTCGGCAAGGACCCGGTCAGCGGGAACGAGATCGTCGCCAAGGACGGCCGCTACGGCCCGTACGTGACGGAGATCCTCCCCGAGGGCACCCCCAAGACCGGCAAGAACGCGGTCAAGCCGCGGACGGCCTCGCTCTTCCAGTCGATGAGCCTGGACACGGTCACGCTGGACGACGCGCTGAAGCTGATGTCGCTGCCGCGCGTGGTCGGCGCGGACGCGGAGGGCGTGGAGATCACGGCCCAGAACGGCCGCTACGGCCCGTACCTGAAGAAGGGCACGGACTCGCGTTCGCTGGAGACCGAGGACCAGCTCTTCTCGATCACCCTGGACGAGGCCCTGGCCATCTACGCCCAGCCGAAGCAGCGGGGCCGGGCCGCGGCCAAGCCGCCGCTGAAGGAGCTGGGCACGGACCCGGTGAGCGAGAAGCCGGTGGTGGTCAAGGACGGCCGCTTCGGGCCGTACGTGACGGACGGCGAGACGAACGCGACGCTGCGGCGGGACGACGACGTCGAGACGATCACGCCGGAGCGGGGCTACGAGCTCCTCGCGGAGAAGCGGGCCAAGGGACCGGCCAAGAAGACGGCCAAGAAGGCCCCCGCCAAGAAGGCCCCCGCCAAGAAGGCCCCGGCGAAGAAGGCCCCCGCCAAGAAGGCGGCGGCGACCAAGACCGCTGCCGCGAAGAAGACGGTGGCGGCCAAGAAGACCACGGCGAAGAAGACGGTGGCGAAGAAGGCGGCGACCGCTTCGGCGGACGACTAGCCGGCGACCGCTTCGGCGGACGACTGGCCGGCGACCGCTTCGGCGGACGGCCGGTCGGCGAATCGGCCGGGAGCGGCTGACGGCACGCACGTACGAGGGGCCCCGCGCCGTGGCGCGGGGCCCCTCGCGCCACCCCGGGAGGGGTTTCCGTACGGCCGGGGCGCGGCGGCGGCGCGGTGCGGGCGGGGTCACAGCGGGAGCTCGTCCACAGGCCTCCGCACCCGCCATGCGCAGCGGATAGGCTGGGCGGATGACGCGAGCCGAGCAGCCGACGGTCGTGACCGCCCCCGCGAACCCCACCTACGACGAAGCCCTGGCCGCGGATTCCCGCGAGCGAGCGGTGCGCGCACTGCTGCGCACCCCCAGACTGCGCCGCCTGTGGAGCGCCCAGCTGGTGAGCGGCGTCGGTGACGCCCTCGCCCTGCTGGTGCTGGTGCTGCTGGCCCTTCAGGCGGCCGTCTCCGAAGGGTCCTTCGGCGGCGGCTACCGGGGAGCGGCCCTCGCCGTCGCCGCCGTCTTCGGCGTGCGCATCCTTGCCACCCTGCTCTTCGGCGCGGTCCTGCTCGGACCGCTGGCCGGGCTCAACGCCCCCGGCGGCAAGCTCGACCGCCGCTGGACGATGATCGGCGCCGACGGGGTCCGCCTGGGGCTCTTCGTCGTCGCCCCGCTGTGGCTCGACTGGCTCCCGGACCACGCGCTCACCGCGCTGCTGGCGACCGTCTTCGTGTCCGGGGCCGCCGAGCGGCTGTGGACCCTGGCCAAGGAGAGCGCGGCCCCCGCGCTGCTGCCCGCGCCACCGCCCGAGGGGGCGACCGTACGGCCGCTCCCGGACCACCTGGACGCCCTGCGGCGGCTGACCCTGCGGACCTCCTTCGCCGCGCTGCCCGTCGCCGCCGCCGTGCTGCTCGCCGCGACCCTGGTCGGCAAGGCCCTGGGCCTGGGCATCGACTGGTTCGCCGACAACCAGGCCGCCCTCGGCTCGTACGTGGCCTCCGGCCTCTTCGCGGCCTCGGTCTCGCTGCTGCTCCCGCTGGTCCTGCCGGACACGAAGACCCCGCGCCCGCGCTCCCCGCTCGAGGGCCTGCGGGCCCCGAAGTCGGGCGACCGGCGCGACAAGGGCCGTACGGGCGCCCTCCCCCTGCTGGTGCTGGCGTGCGCGGCGGTCGCCGGAGCGGTGTCCTGCGCCGCCGCCGTGGCCGTGCTGCACGCCTTCGACCTGGGCGGCGGCCCGGCCGCGTTCGCGCTGTTCGTCCTGGCGCTGGTCGGCGGCACCGCCGTCGGCATCCGCGCCTCCCAGGCCGGCAAGGTGCTCCCGGCGCTGTCCCGGCGCCGCATGCTGGCCCTGGCCATAGCGGTGACCGGCCTCGCGCTGCTGCTGGCCGGCCTGGTGCCGGACACGACCACCGTCCTGTTCCTGTCGCTCCTCGCCGGCACCGCCGCGGGCGTGGCGGCCAACACCGGGCACACCCTGCTGGACCAGGAGACCGAGGAATTCCGCCGGGCCCGGGTCACCGAGCACCTCCAGGCGGCCGTCCGGGTGGCCGTGGCCGTCGGCGCCGTCGCCGCCCCGGCCCTGGCCGCGGCGATCGGCCCGCACCGGCTGACCGGCGGCGAGGTGGTCTTCTCCCACGGCGGAGCCGCCTTCACCCTCATGCTGGTCGGAGCCCTGCTGCTGCCGGTCGCCGTACTGGTCCTGGCCAAGGCCGACGACCGCAGCGGAGTCCCCCTGCGGCGCGACCTGCGGGAGGCGCTGCGCGGCGGCGAGCCGGTGCAGACCGCCTCCGACGCCGGATTCTTCATCGCCCTGGAGGGCGGTGACGGGGCCGGCAAGTCCACCCAGGTCGAGGCGCTGGCCGACTGGATACGGAGCAAGGGGCACGAGGTCGTCGTGACCCGTGAGCCGGGGGCCACCCCGGTCGGCAAGCGGCTCCGCTCGATCCTGCTCGACGTGTCCTCGGCCGGGCTGTCGAACCGGGCCGAGGCCCTGCTCTACGCCGCCGACCGGGCGGAGCACGTGGACACCGTGGTGCGGCCCGCCCTGGAGCGCGGCGCGGTCGTCATCACGGACCGCTACATCGACTCCTCGGTGGCCTACCAGGGCGCTGGCCGCGACCTGTCCCCGACCGAGATCGCCCGGATCTCCCGCTGGGCCACCAGCGGGCTCGTACCGAACCTGACCGTGCTGCTCGACGTCTCGCCGGAGGCGGCGCGGGAGCGCTTCACGGAGGCGCCGGACCGGCTGGAGTCGGAGCCGGCGGAGTTCCACCAGCGGGTGCGGTCCGGGTTCCTCACGCTGGCCGCTGCCGATCCCGGGCGGTACCTGGTGGTGGACGCGGGTCAGGACCCGGACTCGGTGACCACCGTCGTACGCCACCGTCTGGACCGGATGCTGCCGCTGTCCGAGGCCGAGGTGGCCGCCCAGGCTGAGGCGCGGCGCCTCGCCGAGGAGGAGGCCCGGCGCAGGGCCGAGGCCGAGGCCGCGCGCAAGGCGGAGGAGGAGCGGCTGCGGGCGGAGGAGGAGGCCCGCACGGCACGCGAGGCCGAGGCCGCCCGGATCAAGGCGGAAGCCGAGGCCGCCCGGCTGGCGGAGGAGGCCCGGCTGCGCGCCGAGGAGGAGGCCCGCGCCCGGGCCGAGGCCGAGCGGCTGCGCGTGGAGGCCGAGGAGAGGGCCCGCGCGGCGGAGGCGGAGCGGCTCCGGCTGCAGGCGGCGGAGGAGGCCCGGCTGCGGGCCGAGGCCGATGAGCGGCGACGGGAGAAGCAGCGACGCGCCGAGGAGGCGCTGCTGAAGGCGGAGGAGGCGCGTCGCCTGGCGGCGGCCGCGGCGGCCGAGCAGGCGGCGCAGGCGGCAGCCGCCGCGGCGGCGTCGGCGGCTGCGTCCGCGGCGGCCCGGCCCGCACCGGCCCAGCCCGCGGCCGCGCCGCCGGCTGCGGCTCCGCCCGCTACGGCTCGGCCGGCCGCCGATCCGCGCACTGCGCGGACGGAGTCGCGGCACCCGGACGACGCGGTGACGGTGGAGACGCCCCTGGTGAAGCGGGTCGTCCGGCCGGACGACGTCACCCAGACGGTCCCGGTCCCCAAGGTGAACCCGAACGCCGATGAGACGGCGGTGCTGCCTCCGGTCCGCGCGATCGACGAGACGGCGGTGCTGCCTCCGGTCCGCGCGACCGACGAGACGGCCGTGCTGCCGCCCGTACTTCCGGCTGATGCGCCGTCGGACCGGGACGGGCAGCCGGCCCGGGACGGCAGCACGGGCCAAGGCGGCCAGGCCCGCCGGGACGGTCAGGCCGGCCAAGGCGGTCAGGCCGGCCAAGACGGCCGGGACCCCCGTGGCGGCGGCCCGCAGGCCGCGGCCTCCGGACCGGCCCGGTCCGCGTCGCGCCCGACGGCGCAGCGTCCGCCCGAGAACCCGGCCGACCGGGTGCCGCCCGGCATCTTCCGGGACTCGGACAACGACCGCACGCGTGAGCTCCCGGTCGTCGGCGAGGAGGCCGGTCCGCGCCGACGGCGCTCGGACTGGGCCGAGGAGACCCCCCTGGACGACCTGCCGTCGCTGGCGGACGAACTGCTGGGACGCCGCCGGGACGCCGGGGACGACGAGGACGAGGGGCGGGGCCCGCGGCGCAGCCGCTGACCGGCTGCCGGGCGGGAATGTCGGTGGCGCGCGCCACAATGGGTGCACGGAGAGCGAAAGGCGGTGGGCGGGATGCCCGTATGGGACGACCTGGTGGGACAGGAGCGGGTCCAGACGCAGCTGGCCGCCGCCGCCCGTGACGCCGACGCCCTGGTCACGGCCGTCACGGAGCGGGCCGCGCCGCCCGACGGGTCCAGGATGACCCACGCCTGGCTGTTCACCGGCCCTCCCGGCTCCGGGCGGTCCACCGCCGCCCGGGCCTTCGCCGCCGCCCTGCAGTGCACCAGCCCCGACCGCGCCCTCGGCGGCGAGCCGGGCTGCGGTTTCTGCGACGGCTGCCACACCACCGTGATCGGCACGCACTCCGATGTGGAGATCGTCCGTACCGACCTGCTCTCCATCGGCGTGAAGGAGACCCGCGACCTGGTCCGCCGGGCACAGCTCTCCCCGGCCGTCGGCCGCTGGCAGGTCATCGTCCTGGAGGACGCCGACCGGCTCACCGAGGGCGCGGGCAACGTCCTGCTCAAGGCCGTGGAGGAGCCCGCCCCGCGGACCGTGTGGCTGCTCTGCGCGCCCTCGCTGGAGGACGTGCTGCCCACGATCCGCTCCCGCTGCCGGCACCTCACCCTGCGCACCCCGTCCGTCGATGCGGTCGCCGAGGTGCTGGTCCGGCGCGACGGCATCGAGCCCGCCGTCGCCGCGGTCGCCGCCCGCGCCACCCAGGGGCACATCGGCCGGGCCCGCCGGCTGGCCACCGACGAGGCGGCGCGGAGCCGCCGGGCCTCCGTACTGAAGCTCCCGCTGCGCGTCGAGGACGTGGGCGGCTGCCTGAAGGCCGCGCAGGAGCTGGTCGACGCCGCCGCCGAGGACGCCAAGCAGGTCGCGGAGGAGGTCGACGGCAAGGAGACCGAGGAGCTGCGCGCCGCGCTCGGGGCGGGCGCGGGCGCCGGGAGCCGGATGCCGCGCGGCACGGCCGGGGTGATGAAGGAGCTGGAGGACCGGCAGAAGCGCCGGCGTACGCGTACCCAGCGCGACAGCCTGGACCTGGCGCTGACCGACCTGACCGGCTTCTACCGGGACGTGCTGGCCCTCCAGCTCGGATCGGCCCTGGCCATCGCCAATGAGGACATACGGCCGGACCTCGACCGGATCGCCCGCGCGTCGGGGCCCGAGCGCACATTGCGCCGGATCGAGGCGATCATCGCCTGCCGGGACGCCCTCGACCGCAATGTGGCCCCGCTCCTCGCCGTCGAGGCGATGACGATGTCGCTGCGCGCGGGCTGACCCGCCCCTCCCCTCCGCTCCGCTCCGCCGGGTGGCGTCCGGGCGCTCCGTTGACCGGCTCACCCGTACGGGCGGTCCGCCGCCGGGAGCGGGACGGCCCCGGTCCGTGCCGTGCCCGGCGCGGGCCACGGAAGGCGCGCGGCCGTCCGGGGGCACAGCCGCCATCGGGGCCCGGGCGGCAGGCCTTAGGCTCCGAGGATGGACACCACCCGCCTGCTGCGTACGACCGGGACCGTGATCGCAGCCGCCGGGCTGCTGCTCTCCGGGTGCACCTCCGGCGGGCCGGGGCAACCAAAGGCGTCCGCGTCCCCCGGATCGTCCACGCCCGCGGGCTCCGGTACGCCGTCCACGACCGGTGCACAGGCGCAGGCCTCCCCGGACCCCGTCGCGCTGCGCCCGTACTACGAGCAGAAGCTGACCTGGCGCGACTGCGGTGTCCCCGGCTTCCAGTGCTCCACCATGAAGGCCCCGCTGGACTACGCGTCCCCGGGCTCCGGCCAGGACGTCGACATCGCGGTGGCCCGGCGCAAGGCCACCGGCCCCGGCAAGCGGCTCGGCTCGCTGGTGGTCAACCCCGGCGGGCCCGGCGGCTCTGGCATCGGCTACCTCCAGGCCTACGCGGGCATCGGGTACCCCGCCCCGGTCCGCGCCCAGTACGACATGGTCTCCTTCGACCCGCGCGGGGTGGACCGCAGCACTCCCGTCGAGTGCCTGACCGGACCTGCCATGGACACGTTCACCCAGGTCGACCAGACCCCGGACGACGCCGCGGAGCGCGCCGGGCTGGTGGCCGCGTTCAAGAAGTTCGCGGCCGCCTGCCAGGCGCGCTCGCAGCGCGTCCTGCCGCACGTCTCCACCGTGGAGGCCGCCCGCGACATGGACCTGCTGCGCGCGGTGCTGGGCGACGAGAAGCTCACGTACGTCGGAGCCTCCTACGGCACCTTCCTCGGCGCGACGTACGCCGACCTCTTCCCGGACCGCGTCGGCCGACTGGTCCTGGACGGGGCGATGGACCCCTCGCGCCCGGCGCTGGACCTCAACCGGGACCAGACGGCCGGCTTCGAGACGGCCTTCACCTCCTTCGCGAAGGACTGCGCGGAACAGCCCGACTGCCCGCTCGGCACGGGCAGCCCGGAGCAGGTGGCGACGCGCCTGAAGGAATTCTTCGCGAAGCTCGACGCCCGGCCGGTACCGAGCGGCGAGGCCACCCGCCCGCTCGGCGAGGCCCTCGCGACGACCGGCGTGATCGCCGCGCTCTACGACGAGGCGGCCTGGCCGCAACTGCGCGAGGCGCTCGGGGCGGCCATGAACGGCGACGGCGCCTCGCTGCTGGCGCTCGCCGACAGCTACTACGAGCGCGAACCGGACGGCACCTACGCCAACCTGATGTTCGCCAACGCCGCCGTCAACTGCCTGGACCAGCCGCCGGCCTTCAGCGGCCCGGAGGCGGTGGACGCGGCCCTGCCGTCCTTCGAGAAGGCCTCCCCGGTCTTCGGCGCGGGGCTGGCCTGGGCCTCGCTCAACTGCACGTACTGGTCGGTGAAGGCGACGGGGACGGCACGGAAGCTGACGGCGAAGGGCGCCCCGCCGATCGTGGTGGTGGGCACGACGCGGGACCCGGCGACCCCGTACAAGTGGGCCCAGGCCCTGGCCGGCCAGCTCGAATCGGGCACCCTGCTGACCTACGACGGCGACGGCCACACGGCGTACGGGCGCGGCAGCGACTGCGTCGACACCTCGATCAACCGCTACCTGCTGGAGGGCAAGGCTCCCGAGGAGGGCAAGAAGTGCTGACCCCGGCGGCCCGGACCCGCACCGCCGGGACCCCGGCGCCCCTCACCACAACCTGGTCCTGGGCACCCGTCGACACCCTGTAGACTTGGCGCCGCTGCTGATGAGAGCACCTCTTCGAGGGAATACTTGTCTGACCAGCGGTGCCGCCTTAGCTCAGTTGGCCAGAGCAACGCACTCGTAATGCGTAGGTCTCGGGTTCGAATCCCGAAGGCGGCTCTGTAGAACCCCCAGGACTCACTCGCCGTGACCTGGGGGTTTTGCTTTTTACCGGATCTTGCGCCGCCGCCGCGCGCGGGCGGCCCGGGTGCTCTCGGTCTCAGTTCTGGTCTCAGACACGGGATCGGGGCCCGGCATGAACGCCTCTCCCATGCGCCGCATCGCCTCGCGGGAGAGCTCGGAGCGGCCCTTCACGTACCGCCGCGTCTGGCTGATCTGGGTGTGCCGGAGGATCTCCATGATGGTGGGCATGTCGACCCCCAGCTCGTTCAGGATCGTGCCGGCCGTGTGACGGCTCCCGTCGTGCTGGCGCCGGTCGCTGATGCCCGCCTCGTCGAGGAGTTCCTTGAACTCCGCCCAGTCGGCCCGCGGGTCCAGCGGCCGACCGTCGGAGCGGGTGAACACGGCGCCGCACTCCTCCCACAGCTCTCCGGCGGCCTGGCGCTGCTCGTCCTGCTTCGCCTTGTGCGCCGCGAGGTACGGCAGGAAGGGCGGCGGGATCGGCACGGGCTGCTGGCTCTTCTTCGTCTTGGGCCGGGTGAACGCGAGGCCTCCGCCTTTCCGCTCGGGGCAGGAGCTGGCGTGCCGGCGGCAGGTCTTCGCGCAGGGCTGCGGGCAGCCGCGCTTGTAGCCCTTGTGCGTCGGGCAGTCGGGCGGGCACGGGTCGAAGCGGTGGAGCCGGGCGCCGCAGGTGTGCGCGTCCTTGCAGCCGTGCTTCCAGGTGAGGCGCTGGAGCTGCCAGGCGGGGTGGAACAGGCCCTGCTCCAGGTCGACATAGGGCCAGCGGAGTCCCAGGGCTTCGCCCTGCCGGAACCCCATGCCGACGCCGATCGCCCAGCGCATGAACGACGGCCGCTTCGCGGCCGCGGCGAGGAACGCCTTCGACTCCTCCCGCGAGAACGGGTTCGCCTCGGTCTCGTCCACGGACGGCGGGTCGACCAATGTCGCGACGTTCTCGCTGATGATCCGGCGACGGTGCGCGATTTTCAGCGCGCGGGAGAGGATCCGGTGCACCTTGACCACGTGCGAGGGCGCGTGTCCTTCCTCCAGCATGGCCGCGTACATCACTTCCAGATGCTCGGGAGCGAGCTTGTCGAGCCGGTGCTTCCCGACGCCCGGGATGATGTCGTTGCGCGTCTTCGACCAGTAGTCATCCAGGGACCGCGGCTTGAGCTTGAGGCTCGCGATCGTGGTCAGGTATGTGTCCATCCACTGCGCGACGGTCGGCTTCCGTCCGGCCTTCGTGGCCCGGCCCTCGTCGCGCAGCTTCTCCAGCTCGCGGACCTTCTTGGCGACGACGGACTCGGTCCGGCCCCGGCGGTGCCGGCGGTCCGGGCTGCCGTCCTGCTTCACGCCCATCGTGACGCGGCCGTGCCACCACCCGTCACTGCCCAGGTAGATGGACGACTCCATGTTCGGCTTGCGGGTACTCATGTGCTCCTCCATGCGGAAGGCGGCCCCCGGGTGTCCGGGGGCCGCCAGTTGGTTGCGCTGTGATCAGACGGACTGCGGCGGAAGTTGGGCGGCGAACGCGTCGATGTCGGTCATCCGGATGCGGCGGGCCCGGCCGACCTTGACGAAGGGCAGCTCTCCGGAGGCCATGAGCTCGTAGAGCGTGGAGCGGCCGAGTGAAAGGAACTCGGCGGCCAACTCCACCGTGCAGAGGACCGGGGTGACGGGCATGGCGGCGGTGCTCATCGAAGTGCCTCCACGGCGATCGGGTGTCGGGGCGATGCCCCGCCTGTAGAAATCCGCTACTGCCGCTACCTCCGCTACCGCCCTGGTCAGGGGCTTGATCGTGGTAGCGGATGGGGTAGCGGTAGCGGATAGACGCGCGACCGGACCGGCCGTCGCGGTCCGGTCCGGTAGCGGGAGTTGCTGATCAGGTAGCGGATGAATTCGGGCTAGCCGCTACCTCCGCAGTGGCGGTGACCTGCGGGGTAGCGGAGGTAGCGGCAGTAGCGGATTCTCAGGGGGTGGGGGGAGGGCAGTACCTCGCCCACGCGTCGGTGAGATCGGCCGCGTAGTAGCCCTTGAGGACGGCGCCGCCGCTCTTGATGTTGCGGGGCTCGACCGGCTTGTTGTCCCCGGTCATGTACTCCCGGAGCATCTTCGCGAGGCTCCGGGAGGTCAGCGGCTTGCCGCCCATGTCCGCCCACGGCGCCTCCTCCAGCGCGTACAGGCGGTCCAGGACGGCGATGGTGGGGAGCCGCTCGATCCCGTTCAGGACGTGGTCGCGGAGGTCGGTCAGCAGACGGATGCCGATGCTGCCCTTGTCGTCCTGCTTGGACGCGGCCACGATCTGCGCGCACGCGGTCCGGGCACGCTCGGGCCACTCGCCTCCGGCGGCGTCCGCAACCGCGATGAGCGGCTCCCACACGTCGGCCGGCCGGTCGGTGACCTCGTCGGGCATCTCCGGGAACACCCCGTCGACCAGGTGGCGAACGCTATCGGCCCAGTCGGCGAGGCGGTCGCGCAGCGCGTGCCCCTCGGGGGCGTGCAGGCGGCGGCGGAAGGGCTGGACGCGTTCGTTACGGGCTCGGCGGCGCATCCGGATGATGACGGACCGGGTCAGGACGGTGTCCGGGAGGGAGCCGAGTCCGGCCATGGCGACCACGCAGAAGCTGGGGAACTCCTGCACAGTCTGGTTGGTGCCGTCCCCGACACACCGCCACATGCCGGCGCCCCGGTGGTGCCCCGCGTTGAGGAACCCGCGCAGGGGCTCGTTGTCTCCGGCCTTGGGGCCGAAGATCGTGTCGACCTCGTCGAAGAGGATCGTGGGCCGGGTCTCCAGGGTGGAGACGGCCCGGAACAGGACGGGGGCGGAGGCGTTCGCGGCGACGAGCGGCTGGGGGACCAGGGTCTCCACGATCTCCAGCGCTCGGGACTTCCCCGATCCGGGCTCGGGGGAGAGGAACGCGAGTCGCGGGGTGGAGTCGAAGCAGTCCAGCAGGTGCGCGTGGGCGTCCCACAGGACCACGGCGACGTACGCGGCTTCGGTGGGGAAGACGTTGAAGCGCCGGTGGAAGGCCTCCACCTCGTCCAGCAGCACGGACCCGTCCGTGACGGCCCTCGCGGGCGCGGGAGTGGTGAGCGTGTCGGTGGTCATGCGGCCTTCCTCCGGTGGGTGGCGATGCGGCCCAGCGGGCACACGGAGCGGTGGTTTTCGTGAGCCTGGATGAGGGCGAGGACGGCGCGCCGGCCGACCGCGCTGCGGTCGTGACCTCCGCATTCGCATTTCGAGGTGGCGGTCGGGACGGCGCCACGCGGAGCGCAGATGTGCAGGGTGGCGACGATGTACCGGCCGTCCCCCGGGGTGGGGTTCGGGCGAAGGGATGAAGGGACGCCTTCGGCGACGACCTTCAGCGCCCCACCGCCACCCGGGGCCGGGGCCGGTCCGGCGGGGCTGGGGCCGGTGGGAGCCAGGGTGAGGCTCTTCAAGGAGGAGCGGGGACGCTGGTTCATGCCGTCCGCCTCATCGCGTTGCGGGCGATGGACCAGTTCAGACCGGAGCGGATCGTGCTGCTGCACTCGGAGGACGGCAGGCCGGCCGACTCCCCTGCCCATTGAAGAGCCTCCTCCACCACATCGCGGGGAAGGTCTCCGACGGCGATGAACCGCCCCAGAGCGCGGGCGGCCCGTAGCAAGGTTCCGTTGCGCTCCCCGGCCGGGGCCGACTCCACCGACGCGGTCTCGGCGTTCAAGGCCGCGGCCGCGTACCGGCCCGTCTTGGAGGAGGCGGGGCGACCGGTGAGCGTGCGCAGGGCCTGCCGGGGGGCCAGCAGCCCGTACAGCCAGGCGGGGAACGGCTCTGGAGCTACGGGGTGGGTGACCTCGTATGCTCCGGCCGCCGTGACGCTGCCGGGGGCGACGACGTAGCCGCCCCAGGCACGGGTGTCGATGAGCCTGCCGAGAAGGCCCGCCGTGTTCCCCAGCCGGACTCCGGCCGGGGCGGTGAAGTACAGGTGGGACCCGCCGGTGGGCGTTCGTACTGCGAGCGTGACCGGGATGGGCTGCCCAGCGCGCTCGCAGAGCGCCTTGAAGGTGTCCGCGCCGCCAGGCGCGTCCGAACCGCCCTTGCCCTTCGGCACGTCGAGGTCCACGACGACGAGGTTGGACGGGCCGGTGGCGATGCCGACGTTGAACGGGAGCCGGTCCCACGCGCGCCGGATCCGGTCCGGGTCGCTGGTGGCGCGGTCCTCCCACTTGCGGTGCCCGCCGGCGCAGTCCCCCAGGGCGGGGCAGTGCTCCACGCCGTGGAGGGCGGGCCGCTTCTGTCCGGGGCGGAGCGGGAAGACGCTCCAGCCGAGGGCGGCGGCATCGAGCGCGGCGGTCAGCAGCGCGGATGCGGATTGATGGGTCATGTTGGATTCCTCCAGTGAGAGCTGGAAGAGGGCGGCCCGGACTTTGCCGAGACGGGGCCGCCCTAGTTGTGTCAGTGGCGGGTGTGGTCGGTGGCGACTTCGGTGAGGCGCTTGGCCTCGGCGGGGGTGACGGCGCGGTAGCGGATCGAGACGCGGCATACGGGCTCGGGGCAGCGGACGGTGCGCTTCCCGGCGAGCAGGGCGACGGCGTCGGCAACCCGGTCGGTGAGCGTCTCGGACTGGCGGTCCATGGGGCTCCTTGGCCAGCGGTGGTTGATGGTTCCGGTGGCGCGGCCGAACATCCCGGACGCGCTGATGTTCTGCGTCACGTGCTGCACCGGCGCCGCTCCCCGCCCGGCCGATCCGCGTGCGGTGCGGAGGAGGAGTGGGGCGAGGGTGCCAGCGGCGATGAGGGCGATGGCGGCCCAGAGGGCTTCGGTCATGGCGATCAGTCCCGGGGCTGCGTAGGAGATCCCGAACCCGGCGGCGGCGATCCCGGCGCCCACGGTCGGAGCGAGCAGGGCCGTCGTCTTGGCCCACGCGGGCACCGGCTGCACGACGGCCGGCGCGGGTGCGACGTCCGGGTGGGTGTAGGCGAGGGTGCGGTAGCCGCCGGGGAGGGTGACCAGCTCGACTCCCGGGGGGAGTTCGGCGGGCAGCATGAGCGGCTGCTGGACGGCGGTGGGGTAGAGGATCGGGTCGCCGTAGCGGGTCGCGGGGGTGGTGTTCGTGCGGGTGGGTTCATGCACGACGGGGCTCCCTCGTAAGCGCGGCGACCACCCTTGAACGTTTAGGTGTGGTCGCCGCGGGGCTTGTCATCCGGCTTGTCGCGTCGCTTGTCGCCTGCTTGTCGTGTGGCTTGTCGCTTCTCTTGTCTTGTCGCTTGTCGCCTCCCAGGTCACAAGCCGTTTCCAACCCCCCAGAGGGGCCGGGAGCAGGCTTCTGCCAGGGGTGGGCGACAAGCGACAAGATCAGTCCTCCGCGGGGTCCTCGGGGGTCTCGGGGGCGTGGCTGTGGTGGACGTAGCGGGTCTTGGTGCCGGTCCCGACCCGGACGGCTTCGCCTTCCTCGGCCCACGTCTTGAGCCATCCCGCGACGGTCTGGCGGGTGGTGCCGTACCGGTCGAGGTCGCGGGCGATCGCGGACGCTCCGGTCCCGGCGGGGCCCGCGGCGATCAGGAGGGTGAGGGCGGCCTGTTGGGCGGCGTTGTCCTCGGCGCGGTGCGCGGACAGGTTGAGCCCCGGCCGCACCGGCGTCTCTGGCTCCGTGTGGGTGCCGGGTTCGGGGGTGGTGGCGAACTGGGCGTCGATCTCCCGCCGGAACTGCTCGGCGAGCGCATCCTCATCCGCGACGACCGGCGCCGGGGCGGTGCGGTGCGCGGAGAGGTTGAGCCCCCCGCCCGAGAGCGTCGGGCCGGTCACGCTGGTGCTGCTGGTGTCCGGTGCGGTGTCGGGGTCGGTGTCGGTGATCCATGCGGTGCGGGCCTGGTCCCAGCGGCGGGTGTAGTCCGGGCCGGCGGCTTTGGCGGAGACGGTGTCGAGGTAGGGGTGGCGGTCGCTGGTGGCGTGGACGATGTCACGGATCTGGTTGGGCTTGATCCGCCACGACTTGAACAGTCCGACCCCCGATTCGGGGGTGCCGAGGAACCCGGCGCCCTTGTAGGGGGCCTGGTCGACGCGGAGCCCACGGCTGCCGGGGAAGCACCTCGACAGGTCCATGCCCTCGGTCTCCCCGCCGGTCAGCGCGACCCGCACTTTCGCTTCCCGGCGGATCATCAGGTCCCCGAGGACGTTCCCGGTCGCACCGAGGGCGGTCAGCACGGTGCGGACGGCCATGGCGCGGGCGATCCGGATGACCTCCAGGATCTTCTTCGCCAGCACCTTGGCCTGCTTGTCGCCGCTGGCGAGGATCTCCGCGCCCTCGTCGATGACGATCTCGATCTGAGGGATGTGCGGACTGACCGGCAGGAGGTCCGTGTTGGCCTTCGCCATCAGGTCCTGGTAGGCGATCTTGCGGTGCTTGGCCACCCGGATCGCGGCGTCCAGCATCAGGAGGGCTTCCTCATGGGTGGAGGCGAGCCAGTCGATCCCCGGCCGCACCGCCTGCCCGCCGTCGCCGGCCGCTTCCATCGCGGGGCGCACCCACGGGAGGCCGGCGGATCCGGCGTTCAGGTCGATGACCCAGGTGATGACGTCGGTGCAGCGGGAGAAACCGCCGATGACGGTGTGGACCATGTTCGTCTTGCCCGAGCCGGTCGGGCCGACGAGGAGCGCGCACTGCTCGCGCAGGAACACGGGCACCTCGTCCGCGTTGGTCCGCACGCCCCACGGGATCCCGGTCAGGAGAGACAGGGGCCCGTAGTCGGACGGGTAGGGCATCTCCTGCTCCAGCACGTTGACGGTGGTCACGTCCACCAGGACGCGGCCCTGGTCGATGCCCCGGGACGCGGTGGCGGTGCAGCCGTGCGGCAGCCGGGCATCCGCCGAGAGGCGGGCCGACTCGGAGGCGATCTTCGCGTAGGTGACGCCGCCGGGCGGGAGTTCGGCGTCCAGGGTGAACCCGGCGCCGGTCGGCCACATCTCCACCGCGACCATCCGGACCGTGATCCCACACACCCGCTCAATGCGGTCCACCCACTCCGCGGCGATCGCCCGCCGCCCCGCGGACAGCTCCCGGGCCACCTGCCGCTCGGCGGCTTCGATTGCCACCAGCTCGCGGGCTTCCTCGTACAACCCGACGGAGCGGGCGGCGGCGCCCATGCCGACGCCGATGACGGCGAGGGAGCCGAGCGCGGTCCACGTGAGCGGATTCGTGGCCAGCGCCCACGTCGTCCAGCCCGAGCCGAGGAGCCAGGACGCGGCCCGGGCGCTGATGGTGCGGGCGGCGAGCCGCTGGCGGAGACCGGTCGCGGTGTGGCCGAGGGCGCCGACGGTGCCGATGGCGAGGGCCCAGGTGGGGGGCATGTGAGCGAGGGTGCCGACGGTGGCGACGGCGTAGGCGCCGGTGGTGGCGGAGAGGGCGCCGGTGATGGGGCCGTGTCCGGCGGCCCAGTCGAGGGCGAGGCCGTTGTGGGTGACGGTGTTGGTGGTGGTCATCAGACGTTCCATCCCTTCTCGGCGTCGGGGCCGTTGCGGGGGTCCTCGTGGCGGGCGATGTCCGCTTCATGGACCATCCGGAACGCGGGCACCAGGTCCTCGGCGACGTCGGTCGCTGCGGTGAGGGCGCCGTAGATGTCGGAGAAGCCGTCGGCGATGGGCTTTTCCAGCGGGAATTCGGAGTCGGAGCGCTCGGCGAGGATCCGCATGACGTTCGCGATCGAGGTCAGGGCCTCGGGCAGGCCTTCGACCATGGCGAGGATCTCCATGGCGCTCTCCGGCTCGTAGGACTGCGCGGCCTGCTCCATCTCGGCGGCCAGCTCCTCGAACCTGAAACCGGACATGCTGTCCATCTCGTGTACTCCTTGGCTGGTGGGAGGTGCGGGAACCTGCGTGGTGGGACGGGCGGCCTGGTCCCCGACGGTGTCGCCGTCGGTGTCCTGGTCGCGTTCGGCGTCCGCCTCCTCGACGGCGGCCCGCTCGTCGTCTTCGAGCTCGTTGCGGATGTCCGCGTCCCGGTCGCCGCGCTCGGCGCGGGCGCGGCCGACGAGGAAGCGGTAGAGGCGCCGGCCGGGATTCATCAGCCACGCCCAGCGCAGTTTCCGCCCCAGCGGGGTCGTGAACATCCCGAGCACTCCGAGCAGAGCGCCGAGGACAGCGGCGGCCGCGCGGCGGGCCTGAAAGCGGGCGGCGGAGCGGAGCAGGGCACGCCGAGCGGCTTTCTGGGCAGGGGCTTTAAGGTGCGCGATCCGCTTACAGTGCGCCGCCTCGCGAACGCCCTGCTTGCCCGCGGCGACCGTCCGGCCCGTACTGAGGTCCCGGGCCGAACGCCCGGCGGCGATGGCCCGGTCGCGGACCGCTGCGGCCTTGCCCATGGCCTTGGCCAGCGTGCGGGCCGCCGGACCACGGGGCTTCCCGGTTTCGGCGCCGCCCGCCCCGCCGCCGCGGCGGCGGTCGGTGTCGGATCCGGTGCGGGGCTTGGCGGGGGCCGCGTTGCGGGTGGCGGCCTGCGCGGCCCGCCGGGTGTCGGCTACCTGCCGACGCGCCTGCACCGCCGCCGTACGGGCCGCGGCCCGGGTCGGGGTCTGCGCCTTCGCCTGCTGGCGCAGCGCCTGCACCTGTCCCGCCCGCCCACCAGCCAGACCAGCCGCGGCGTGGGCCGCGCGCTGCCGGACCGACGGCCTACCGCCCTTCTCGCCGGATCCGGACCGGAGTCCTGCAGCACCCCCGGCCGCCCGCTGCCGGGCCTGCCCGCCGGGCGTCGGCCGGGATCCGGCACCGCCCCGGCTGCCCGAGCGGGATCCGCTGCGCGGCTGGGAGGGGATCCGGCCCAAGAGGCCACGCCCCCCGCTCCCGCTCGGCGTACGGCCGGCGGCCGGGGTGGGCTTGCCGTTCGGGGTCTTCTTCTTGGCCTTGGTGGTGCGCTGGTGGGCGGCGGCGACGCCGAGGACGGCGGCCCCGGTCATTGCCACCGCGGCGGCGATCGGGCCGCCGGCCAGTGCGGCCGTGGCGAAGAGGCCAGCGGCGGTGTTGGTGCCGGACAGGGAGAGCGGCACGACGGGGAATCCGCCCGCGGTGTGCTCCACCTGCTTGCCCTCGGCCGCCGTGTCGGCGGGCTGCGGGGCTGGGGTGGGGGTGGATTCTTCGGGTGGTGCCTGCGGTTCGGTGATGGTGTCGGTCATGCTGAACGTGCTCCTTCAGGGAAGAAGAGGGCCCGGCCGGCGCTGTAGGAGGCATGCGGCCGGGCCCTTGCTGACGTTTCAGGCGGACAGTGCGGTGCGGGCGGCGTCGGTGAACGCGTCCATCGCCGTCAGGGCTTCGGCTCGCAGGGTGGTGAGCTGGTCGAGGTGGGCGGCGTTGCGCAGTGAGTAGGTCGCCTCCACCGCCCGGCCCGCGGGGGCTTGGAGGGTGGGGAGGAGGAGGCTGACGGCGAGGTGCGGGGCGGTCAGCGCGGAGCGGGTGGCGTGGCTGGCGGTGCGGGCTTCGGCGGTCTGCTGGCCGGGGGCCGCGTTCAGCCGCAGGTGCTCCCGCAGCCACATCGCCCGGCGGTGGTCGGCCAGGACGGCGGCGAACGTGGTGACCGCGGTGAGGCGGTCAGCGGTCGCCTTGTCCTGGCGGGTGATGTCGGCTTGCAGGCGTAAGGCCCGGCGTTGGAGCAGGGCAGTGACGAGGGAACCCGCGAGGGTGCCCACCACGGCTATGACGGTCTGCCACACGAGGCAACTCCTGTGCAGTAGTCGGAAGGTTCAGGCGGCGCGTTGTTCGGGGTAGCCGTGGCAGGCCACGCACATGCCGAGCGAGGCCGGGATCACGTATGGGAGGTGATCCCGGCAGACCGGGCACCGGCGGCGGGCGGCATCCGCCTTGGCGAGAGCCGCCCACCGGTTAGGGGTCATCGGCCGGACCGGCTTGGCCAGGTCAACCCGGTACAGGTAGGCGACCAGCGGGCCGCGCCGCCGGCGGGGCCGCTCCAGCTGGGCGGCGACGTCCTGACCGCCGGGCCGCAGCCCCGCGGCACGGAGCTGACGGCGCGTGGCCAAGCCGTCGGGGGCCAGGCGCCACCGGTAGACCGGCAGCGTGCTCACCGGCCGAGCGCCGGAGCAGACCCGATGGCATCGCGCTGTTCTTGGTAGCGGGCGGAAGCCCAGCCGACCGACCAGCCCGACAGCTCCGCGGCCACCCGGACCGGGACCCCGGCCGCGAACGCAGCGGCTACGGTCGCGCGGGCCTGGTCCTCCGGGAGCTTGGTCGGCGGGGGTCCGGCGGCGAGGAGGGCGGCGCGTTCACGCTCGATCCGCTCTTGTTCGCGAACCTGTTCACGGCGTTCACGCTCCGCCTGCTGCTGCGCCTCCAGCTCGCGCTTCTGGGCGGCCTGGCGCTTGAGGCGTTCAAGCTCGGCGGCGGCCTGTTCACGCTCGTGTTCACGGCGTTCACGGGCATCGCGCTCCGCCTGCTCGGCAGCCGCAGCCTGCTCGGCGTCTTCGCGGCGGATGCGGTCCTGCCGGTCGGCTTCCTCCCGGGCCAGCGCGGCCTGGTGTTCACGCTGTTCACGGGCAACCTGCGCTTCGTGCTCACGCTGTTCACGCGCCGCACGGAGCCGGTTCTCTTCCCGCTCCGCGGCCTTCTGCTGCCGTGCGTCGTGCTCGGCCTGCTGGCGGCCTTCTACGGCCAGGAGGGCGGCGGTCAGGGCCCGCCGGTAGGCCAGGCCCGCTTCCGCGGTGACGATCAGGAGGAGCGGGGCCACGGAGTGCACGGCGACCCCGACGAGGTCTCCGGCCAGGGCGGATACGCCGATGTTCAGCGCCAGGGTCATGGTCCCGGTCATCCACCGCAGCGCCACCGGCCACGCCCCGCCATGCCCACCCAGGCGGGCCAAGACGGAGTCCAGGCGGACGACGATGACGACCGCGGCGTCCACGACGAGCGGCAGGATCGGGGCCGTCCACCGCCACTCGGCGGGGGTGTGGGCGGCCATGAGGGGGGTGACGGTGAGGACGGAGTAGAGCATCGCCCCGCCCACGATCAGCCACGTCCCGACGGAGAGCGCGCGCTCGGATGAACGGATCTGGGCACGGTTCACGACACGCCCTCCGCCCGTGAACGCTCCCCGTCCGGGGCGGGGATCCTGGCGTAGCCGATCAGGCGTACACGCCCGCCGGAGTAGGTCGTCTCGGCTTTCAGGACGCGGGTGCGGCCGCCGGCCTGAACACCGTGTGACACCGTCCGGGAGGGGATCCCCAGAGCCTCACACCAGATCTCGAACCCGTCGAGGTCGTCGTGGAGCGCCAGCTCCAGGAGGTCGGGGTAGACGGTGGAGATCGACACGGTCGGGGCCGGCAGGTGCCGGTAGACGTCGGCGAAGATCCGCAGCGCCATCATCGGGGCGCCCATCGCGGAGAGAGGGATCGGGGTGGTCATGCGGCACCGCCCGTCATGCCCGCCGCGGCGGTGGCCTGGTTGGTCAGGTCCCTGCGTACGGCGAGCATCCGTCGGCGGGCCCGGCGGATGCGCTGCTCGTCCAGCTCGGACGGCGCACGGTCCAGCACGGCGATCTCCGCGTCGAGCAGGTTGACGTCCGCCAGGATCAGCGGCAGCTCCCACTCGATCGCGTCCAGCTCCGCGTCCGACGGCTCCAAACCGTCGGACCACGGGGTAACGATGTTCTGAAGTGCAGCGATGGGCTTCATGAGTCGTGTTCTCCCTAGCAGGTGGACGGCTCATAGCGGCTCCGGTGTTCAAGCACCGGGGCCGCACGCCGTTGGCGGGTGAGGTCAGGTCGGACGAAGGCATTGGCGGAGTCCGGTACCTCCGGCTCCCCTCGAACCCGCACGTACAACGCCGAGGCGCAGGACGTGCAGGAGAGGCAACCGGCCGAGGCCCAGCAGGCCGCGGTGGATGGGGGTGGCGCTGTGCCGTACGTGGGGGCAGAACCCACGTACGCCGCCCTCTTGGAGG
The DNA here is from genome assembly GCF_042716505.1 of Streptomyces sp. NPDC058674. Lineage (NCBI taxonomy): Bacteria > Bacillati > Actinomycetota > Actinomycetes > Kitasatosporales > Streptomycetaceae > Streptomyces > Streptomyces sp. NPDC058674. The sequence continues at coordinate 1,929 of NZ_JBHXSC010000009.1, read as the reverse complement.
GGGACGGATTCCTCGGTCCACTGTTCAGTTCTCAACAGGCGGTCGCTTCCTTCGAGCCGTCTCACGGGCTCTCCGGGCGCCGGAGCAGCCCGAAGAAGGCCCTCCCCGATCCGCTGTCCCAGGACTGCGGGCGTCTGTGGATGACTATGGACTCGCAGTCCCAGGACTGTCAACAGTCCTGGGACTGTGTTTGACTGGACTCATCGAGAGGAGTTCGCGTGGCACCGAAGTGGCGAGAGCTGGCGGACAAGCTGGCCGAGCGGATCCGACAGGGCGACTACGCCCCTGGCCAGCAGCTACCTCACATCCGCGACCTGGTGGACGCGGGCGAGGGGTCAAAATCCACGGTTCACGCGGCGTACAAGGCGCTCGAAGCCGAGGGGCTGGTGACCTCGTCGAGAGGCCACGGAACGGTCGTGCGGCAGCAGACCCCGTTGAAGCGCTTGGGCATCGCCCGGTACGACAAGGCGAAGTGGCGAGACGGCGACGAGGTGGCGTTCATCGCCGACCGCGTGGCGTCGGGACGCGCGTACAAACGCGGTGAGCAGACGCAGAGCGTCAGCCTCGTGCCGGCGCCTCCACTAGTGGCTGCGGCGCACGGGCTTCCCGAGGGCGCAGAGGTGTATGCGCGGGCTAGGCTCGTGAAGGAAGGTGACCAGCCAACGCACACCCTGACCAGCTACTACCGACCCGAGCATGTCGAGGGAACGCGGATCGTTGACCCGAGTCCGGGTCCGGCCGGCCGAGGTGGTGGCTTCCGGGTCCTGTACGACGCCGGGTACGAGATTGACCATATGCGCGAGGAGCTGTTCGCGCGGGTCGCGACCTCCGACGAAGCGTCGCAGCTCCAACTGGCGCCCCGTGAATGGGTGGTTGAGCTCCACCGCACGACGTACACGGCAGACGGAACCGTGGTCGAGTTCGCCATCGGCCTGCATGCGGCCACGCGTTTCGCATGGGCGTACGACTTCCAGGTCCCCGACTCTGCACGGGAGGCAACGCCGTGATCTCTGCGCAGAACTGGGCCGACGCGGAGCAGCTTTGGGACTTCCAGCAGATGCACCATGAACCGCGGCCATGCTCTGTGGCCATCGGGCTTGGCAGCCATGACCTGGGGGTCGCTGAGGTCACGGTCGCCCTCTACCAGCGCGGCATGGCTCCGCTGATCGTCTTCACGGGAGCCACCAGCCGGACGACCCGCGAGCGGATGCCCCGCGGTGAGGCGGAGCACTATCGCGCGCGAGCGCTGGAGCTAGGCGTTCCTGACTCCGCCATCCTGGTGGAATCGCAGGCGCGGAACACGGGCGAAAACATCCGCTTCTCCCGATCGCTGCTTGCGGGCAAGGGCGTTCCCGTCGAGTCGGTACTGCTGGTCAGCAAGCCCTACGAGGAGCGTCGGGCCTTTGCGACGGCCCGCAAGCTATGGCCGGAGGTGGAGATCGTTAGCGCGTCCGCGCCGATGACGCTCGCGGAGTACGTGGACTCGATCCAGGACCCCCGGCTGGTCCTCGACATGCTCGTCGGCGCGCAACATCGGCTGCTCATCTACCCGCAGCAAGGGTTCCTGATCGACCAGGACGTTCCGCCCCCCGTTTCGGCAGCTTATGAACGCCTCTGCGGAGATGGCTTCACTAGTCGTCTCCTAGTACTCCAGCTGTAGATCGTGATCTTCATGTCTGCGTTGCGGCTTGTCGCCAGTAGTGGCTGGTCTGGGATCGGGCCTGATGGCGACGTCGCCAGTTGGACCAGGCGAGACGGTGGGCGGTGTTGTGGACGGACTGGACGACGATGGCGATGAACAGTCGCTGCACTTCGTTGCAGGACAGCGGGATCAGGTCGGCGGCCCGGTCGTGTTCGTCGGCCCGGACGACGGCGAGGAAGGCATGGGCGAGCATCGCCAGAGTGACCCAGCGGGTCCAGGACACGAAT